>NZ_JADJSO010000002.1:0-273124 GCF_016711665.1 Candidatus Villigracilis saccharophilus | reverse complement strand
CATGGCAGTGATGCTTGCAAGGATGAACCAAAGCAGATCTTTTTTCCACGTTTCAGGTGAGAACTTGAAGATGTCGAAGAAGCGTTTGCCCTCGGCTTTGTACAGGCGCATTTGCAGATAGATGGATACGAAGTTGGCGAGGGACACTACAAGCGTCCACCAGCGCGCGGATTCATCCCACGCGGAAGCCGTGCCTGTTGCAAAGAGGATCAGTGCGATCAGGGCTTGGAACAGGACGAACAGCACAGAGCGCGAGATGAGCATGAGCCAGGGATGGGAAACGGTCTTTACATTTGCAGCGTGCATGGAATTGGGTTGGGCTGCGGTTTGCATGAGTTATCCTTTCAATTAAATCAATGTAAAAATGGGGTATGACATCTACGTTTCCATTTTATGATTTCCAGCAAAAAGACTCCCCCGCCGCTAGGGGAGTCTTTACTGTCCGAGTGGATAGGTGATTATTTTTGAAGATGGCGCGGAGTTATTTGTACCAACAAGGCAAAAACCAAAAGCGCCACGGAAGTGAACCATCCACCCACGGCAAAGGTCTGTGGCAGGAGCATTCCAATTGACACTCCGCCTCCGATCAATAAAGCGGCAAGCACGGCAAACTCCCGCATACCATATAAGAATATGAAAGGCATATAATGGACTCCCACCACGATCATAAAGGCGGGATAAAACCAGTTTATGTTATACAGTGTCGAGGCTCCAATTATAGGCAAACTGAGAGGTACGATAAATGCCACTTGCATGGCAAGCGAATTCATTGGGTGTGTTTTGGGCAAACCAGAGGAGTGACCAAGAAGACGCAAAGCGAGCTGGGTCAATGGGAAGATGAATATCCCGGCTAGCGTGAGAGTTAGGATGGCATGGCGTTCACTGACCCAAGTGCCTAGAACCGCTGAAGCAAGCCAAATGATTCCTGCTACGGTCTGTCCAACTGAACCGCGCAGAAAAGTTGATCGGACTTCTTGTTGTGCAGATTTTATATCCACGATGTTTATCCTTTATCTGAAATTAGAACAGTCCCCAAAGCACATGGAAGACGACATCCGCCCAGAAGTGGACTCCCGCCGCGGCGACCAGTCCATCTTTCATGTAGCGTTCGCCCATAATGAGTCCGACGACTCCGTTCAGGAGAAAGACCTCTATCAAGCAAAACGGGACTAACGTCGGCTAGGGACGAAGCGCCTGTCAGTAATAAGATGGTGCCGAGATGTCCTGCGCCGAATGCAAGCGCGGCGATGATGTTGGCGACCCAAAGGGACAATGCGACGGTACGTCCATTGAAACGTTTGAACAGCCAGTTCAGGATGAATCCCCACAAGCCGAATACGAATCCACGGAACATGATCTCTTCCCCAATGCCCGCGCTGATCGATGCGAGAATGGAGACAGGAAAGGTCGGATGGGAAAATTTGCCAAAGTCATTGATGGGAGCGAAGAGAAGGTCGCCAACGACAATGAAGACACCGCATACCAGACCCAGCACCAGAGGGATGACGAACCAGCGTTGCCAGTTGCCGTCTTCGCTGAAGATGCCAGGCAGTTCGAGTTTGCGTGCGAACCATAAACCCGCCAGCCCGAACAAACCGTAGAGAACAAACACGCTACCTGCGTTGATAAGCCCCAACACCCAGTCGGGGACTCCCATATCAGGTGTGGGAATGCCAATGGTTGCGGTGAGTTCATCCATGAAAAAGGCGTAGGTTGCAAAAGCAGAAAGTGCATACCCAGCGAGCAAAATCAAATATACAGTGAGTTGTTTGCGACTCATTTTTTCTCCTTTCTCCAATTCCAGATTATTTTTGTACGAACTTATATATGGCGAATCCTATCAGGGCAACGCCAGAAACAGCCACCGAAACAAGGGGATTCCACATTGCACTGAATAACACGATCAATGCGGCGACAATCGCGAGTGTGCCTTCTGTTTTTGCGTTCATTTCATACTCCTTCATAGGGCTTTAAAGCATCGCGCTTTAAGAAGATGATCAACGCTACTACCGCGATTGCCCATGAACCTATAATTCCTGCCAGCGATGGACCCAATACCAAGTTTGGACTGCCCTGTGTAAAGAACACATAGATGCCGGCGATCCCATTGATGGCGCCGTGACCGATGACCGCGGGCCACACACTATCTGCACGTAATGCCGCCCAACCGATGAACGTACCCAGGATGAACGTGAACCATGTCATCGTTAGGATGCCCAGCCAGGGCGCACCAAGATATTCTGTGCCATAGTTATGGCCCATGGCGATGATCGGCGCATGCCACAGACCCCAGACTACCCCCATCACAAGCATTGCCTTTTTTCCGCCGAGTGGCATTAATTTAGGTTGCAAATAGGCGCGCCAGCCAAATTCCTCTCCTAGAATGGGAATCGCATTCAGGATTGGTGCCACTAAAAGAGCCGTCAGCGTTTGCGACAGGACGATTATCCACGGATTCATCGCGGGCAAGGTCTGACCCGCCGCCGCGGCGGCGGACTGTTCCATCAGCTTTGTTACCGCTGAAAAGGTGGGATCATAATACTGTGGGAACAGCGCAAAGAAAACTGCCATGCCCGCGAACGCAAACAGTGCAGGCGAGACCCAGCAGATCAGCCAGTACACCCAGCCTTTCTTGATATTGGGACGAAGGTAGAGTCCCTGCCAGCCTTCACGCGTGACGAGACGGGTGAGGATGTGAGCAAGCGCAGGTGCGCTCATATATCCGCCACCCAACATGATGAGCGTATAAGGGGTTGGGGTAAGCCCGCCTGTCAGATAAAGTACCAATGCCACTAACCAGGCGGTTCCAAATGCGAATGCGATAAAAATACCAACACGTTTCCAATCTACAAGATTGTTTTCCATTTTTATTCTCCTTTTATGATTTATGAGTCTTTCCACTCACCAGCCAGAATAGTTTGACAAACCCTTGCGCATAATCGGGGACGGAACCGACGATCATCAGAACAGCAATATCAGGCAGGGTACGGAACATTGTCACCATTTGATAAGTTAGATTAAAGCGATAGCCCATGAAGGCTTTGACCTGGCTAAAAACAATAACAAGGATCACTGTGGGGATAAGAAAACTTATGCTGGTATCCCAGATCTTTTTTCCAGCAGACCAGGTATGGGCACGTTCAGTCCAACCGCGCAGGGAATAAAAATTCCTTGTGTGTAATATGCTCAATGCAAGGACGAAGGTTAGCAATCCCCAGCCGATGTGCTTTACCGACCAACCTTCGGAAACAGCGGGCGGCGTCTTTTCCAGCACGATGGCTTCGACGCCTTGGAAAATCTGTGGAGCCGAGATGTAATGGTCGACCATGTATCCTTGATTGATAAGCAATACAATGCTTATGTCTTGTAACGGATAAATATCCACGTAGGTCTTGAAGGTTTCGTTCGCACCGCCGTGAAAGATGTGTCCCTGCTCGATGAACCAACCCATGCCATAGCCATTCTCGGAGCGGAAGAGCATATCCATGCCATTGGGCGATAACAATTGCTTTTCTTTGTAGTGTCCAGCGTTGTCCATTGCCATCGAGTAATGGGCCATGTCCTCGGCGGTTGAAATGATATATCCCGCGCCAACTTCAAATACGCGATGCGGTTGTCTCTGCGGGATCGTAAACCCGAAGAGTCGGCCGTAGCCTTGTGAAAGCCCGTTCTCACGCGCAAGAGCAGGGTCGGTATAGGTGCGCGTCATCTCCAGCGGGTCAAAGATATTTTGTTGAATGTAATCCTCATATTTCATCCCACTCACGTTTTGCACGATCACCGCCAGCACGTCATACCCAACATTGAGATATTGGAATTTCGCGCCGACAGGTTCGGTCAATTGAGCAGAAGCCAACGCACGCACAGCATCTTCGTTCGATGCGTTTTCATCGAGAATAACGGTGAAACCTGATTCGGAGAGTCCGCTGGTGTGATGGAGCAGATGATTGACCGTGATCTTTTTTGACGCTTCTTCATCCGCAACCTTGAACCACGGGATATATTTCTGCACCGCGTCGTTTGGCTTGATCTTGCCTTGCTCGATCAACTGCGCGATCGCCAGCCCTGTGAACGACTTGCTTTGCGAACCGATATACATCGGCGTCTGCGGCGTCATCGGTCGGTCATCACCAGCCGTGCCATAGCCTTTGAGATAAACGATCTCTGTTTTGGATGTCACCGCGATGGAGATTCCCTGAATCCCATGCTTTTCCATTTGCCCAGTGATGTACGCATCGAGAGCCTTCGCGTCAAATTCAGACCGTGAGCCTGCTTCAGCATCAACAGGCATTGTCCATGCTGACAGCGCAACGATGAATACGATTGCAGTAAACAAAAGAAAACTGCGATATCCAACCACATTTTTTTCTGAAAATTTCATGCCCACATCATAGCCATTAAGAACAAAAGACTCCCCCGCTGATGGGGGAGTCTTCACTATCCACTTGGACAGGTGATTTATCTACGCTGAATATTTATCCCATCAAGCGCACATCAGGGAAGTAAATGGTTGGGAAGGAGAAATTCATTTGAGCGAACTTCCAGCCATCCGTTTCGTGAACGAGGACAGCGGTAAACCGCAACGCCCAAACAAAACTTTCGCCGCGGCGCAGTTCGTAGACAGTATTCGTCCCGCCGCGTAAGATATGGAGCAGTTTTTGTTCGGCGCTGAGGTTCGGGTCGTTGAGGAATGTTTTGATGAATTCCAAATAGGATTGATAGTTTTCTGGGCCGATGGTCTTTGTGACAGTTGCAGAGGCAGCAACCCAGCCCACATCCTCTCGGCTTTGAACGGACATCGAATCAAGATCGAGACGCAGGTCGCCCCAGCCTTCCCAATCACCAGCCACCAATTCACGGGCGGAGATGCGGTTCATATACCATTCGTCCATATTGGGCTTGATGCCGTTCGTGCCAATGACTTCTGCATCCGCCGTGAAGAGTTCCATAAACGAATCCACCTGCGACAGATCGCGCTGTGTATAACCATCCTGAAATTTTTGCAGGAGCGAACGAATTTCATCTTGTGAGTTCATGTGATTACCATTCCTTGATCCACGGTTCGAGTAGATCTAATTTTGAGGATCCCATTGAATTATATAACGCACGTGCGCCTGTTGAGTATGAACTGACCGTCGCAAGAGTCGCGCCGAGTCTTCCTGCGCGGCGCAAACCTTCGCTCATTACGGCTTTGCCAAGTCCACGATTCTGGTGATTCGGATGCGTACCCACGAACTCGAAGACCGTTGTGAGCGTCACATCATCGAACCAGACAGTGCAGAACGCGGTAAGTTCTCCATCTTCGGCAACGGCGACAATATCAAGGCGATACAAAGGTCCACACTGAACATTTTATACCATTCCAAACCTTGATTTTTTTTCGCCGGGCTCATCGGATGAAATACTTTCCACGAGAACCAAATGCGAGCGGGCAATTCACTCTCGTCGCCCACTGCACGGACGGAGTATCCACTTTTGGGTGTTGAATCAAACAGGTATCGGTGTAGAAATAAAGCGGCTGCGCATCGATACTTCACGCAATAACCCTTGGAGCCACCAATAATCTTCCTTGGTCTGATACGGGCGTGATATGGGTTTCATGGTTTCCATTATAAGGATCAATGGTAAAGACTCCCCTGCCATTGGACTGAACCCGTAAAGCGAGACAAAAAAAGAAAGCCCCCGCTGGTCAACTGGACAGACACCTGGTTTCAAAAGGTGTCTGCTTTGTTTTTAATTGTATCCGTTCATAGTTATAAAAGTAAATGTATTCATCAATGAGTTGCTCTGCATCCATAAAGGTGGTTTGTTTGAATTGTCGCAAAAATTCCTCTTTGAGGTGCCCAAAGAAGTTCTCCATCGGAGTGTGGGCAAGGATACAGGCGAGACCGCTCATATGGAACGCTGGAATTGTACTATCCGTCAACGCCTGGCCAGGTATGTCCGCAAAACCTTATCCTTTTCCAAAGTCGGGTATATGCACCTCTGGTGAAGCGCTGGTTCATTGTTGAATATAATCTTGCGATTACTCATAATCATGTATTTTGACCCACTACCAACTCAGGAGACTGCTTCGGACGAAAGAACCGCCCTCGCAACGGCATGATAGTTTCCCTGCAACTTTTTTACCTCTAAACCTGTAATACAATTTAGCTATGAATGCGCCCTCAGACCGTGACCTGATCCTGCAAGCCCGGCGCGGAGAATCTGAAGCGTTCGGGGAACTCGTCACACGCTATCAAACGGGCGTGTTCAATGTTTGCTATCGCATTCTGCATGAACGCGGCGAAGCGGAAGACCTTGCCCAGGAATCTTTTATCCGCGTGTATGACCGAATCAACACCTTTGACATTGAGCGTGAGTTTGGTCCGTGGATTCGGCGGGTGGCAGCGAACCTGTGTCTCAATCACCTTGAGACACAAAAAGTCACGGCTGAACTCGACGAGGAACGGGACGCCGATCCAACTCAAAGACCAGAATCAGATGTCGAGGTAAAAGAAAGAAGCGAGCAGATTCGCAAGGCGCTCATGTCCCTGCCCGCAAATTACCGGCTGGTTATCGAACTGCGTCATTACCAGGAAATGTCCTACGATGAAATTGCCGCGCAGTTAAACATCCCGTTGAGCGACGTGAAGAGTCACCTCTTCCGTGCCCGTAAAATTTTGGCGGAGAAACTCCATGCACCTGACTGACGATCAACTCAACGAATACCTTGATAAAGAAAGCTCCGAGCGTGCACAAATTGAAATGCATCTTGATTCATGCGACGATTGCGCGGCGCGATTATCCAGGCTTCAGGATTTGTTTGCCGAGTTGGAATCTCTGCCCGAACTGGCATTGACCAAATCCCTCGCCACTCCTTTCTCTCTCCGCCCGAGCCTGCCAACCCAACTTCCACATTGGCTCTCTCTGACAGTGATTCTGCAAGCCGCCATCGCGCTGGTCGCGCTGATCATCGCCGCGCCATTCGTAATTCAGCTTTTGCCCGTTGTGGAATTGCCATCAGTGAGTGACGCATTCATCCAATTGCAATCCCAATGGACAATCTGGCTCGATATGATTTTGCAATTTCCAATGCGCACTATTCCCACCTTGCCGTTCAAACTTTCGAGCTTGTACCTAATGTCTGCGCTCGCAGTTGTATCCGTGCTCTGGCTGGTAGGGAACGGGTTGCTGTTACGAAATCAAAGGTAGGGACATAGCCTCGCTGTGTCCGCGTAAATAAAAAATCAGGAGATCACATATGACCGACATCCTTCGTATCTTTTTCATCATCATCCTGCTGACCATTGCCCTCGCCGCATATTTTCTTGTCATCGGCGCATTATTTTCCAGTCGCATGATGAAGACCCGGCGAGTCATTAGCCAGATGCCAGGACGCGCATTTGGCGTGGGCTTTGTCAACTTTATGTTCTTTGGAGTGATCCTGATCATACTATTCACACTAGCCGATGGAAATGCAAACAGAGTCTCTTCGGTAATTCGGGGTATTTTGCTTATTCCCACGCTTACCCTTGCTGCACTGTTGTCTGCGGTCCTGAGCTTTGGCTTGGCGGGAATCGCAAATATTCTGGGTGAAAGAATCTTTCCCGAATCAAATGCATTAAAGCGAAATATATATGGAACTGTGGCCCTGTCCTTTGCCTGTGCCTTGCCTGGGGTCGGTTGGTTTTTATTATTCCCATACCTCGGCTTCATTGGTATCGGCGCATTTATTCTTGGACTTTTCCAACGAGAAAATATTTAAATCCAAAAACTCTTTTTCCCACAAAAAAGGACGTGCGGGTGCGCGTCTTTTTCTTTTCCTTTATGTACCTTCGTGTCCTTCGTGGTGAATAGCTTTTGCAACTTTTCCCCATCCATCCCTGTATCTCTTGTAACCTACAAAACGAAAGGACATTTCCAATGGCTGATATATCCACTATCTTCTTCATCCTGCTCATCATCGGGATCGCTTTCCCCGCACTGCTCACCGCCTGGTGGCTGTTGTTTCCTTCGCTCATTTCCCGCGCACAGAACCGAGTCGAAAAGACGCCCATGCAATCTTTCTGGATGGGAGTCGCCATCGTCATTGTTGTCGCCATCCCCGTTATTATCCTGCTTGCGCTTCCATTTGGCCCTGCCAAATTCATCGGCTGGATTTTGCTTGCTGCCGCGTTGGCGCTTTCCTCAATTGGCTCCGCAGGCATCGCCGCTCATTTGGGGGCGAGACTGTTAACCCAAAGCACCTTCTCTGCCCTAAGCGGTTTTATCCGCGGCTCCGTCATCCTCGAACTCACCGCTTTTTTTCCTGTGCTGGGTTGGTTCTTCATCTGGCCGCTTCTGCTCATCATGGCTTTTGGCGCAACAGCTTTTGCCCTACTCAATTGGATACCACGCGAGAAAATCATCCACGCACCTGAACCAATCTTAGGTCAAGCCTAATCTACTTCCCCCTTTTCACTTATTCCATTCTTCATCCTTATCATGCCCCTCTCCAGACGCGACTTCCTCAAACTCTCTGCCCTTGTCACTGCCAGCGCGGCGCTTTCCGCCTGTGCTCCCGTATATCAAAGACTCGCAGGTGATCTGCCCACTGTCCCGTGGACTGCGCTTGGCGCAAATGATTTCCTCGCGTTGAATCGCCTAACCTTTGGCCCACGTGTTGAGGAACGCGCACGCTTTGTCGAGATCGGTTTGCGAGCTTGGGTTGAAGAACAACTTGATTTTGAATCCATCAACGATCTCGATTGCGAACTTCAGCTCGCTCCCTTTAAATCCTTGAAGAAGGCAGCCAACGAACTCGAAGGCATCAGCAACCAACTCTTTGACGGCTATGACCGCGAGACCATTCCAAATGAATTACGTCAAGCCACACTCATACGCCAGATCTACAGCAAGCGTCAACTCTACGAAGTGATGGTTGAGTTTTGGAGCGACCATTTCAACATCTTCATCGAAAAAGGCAACGGGTTCTATCTAAAAACCGTGGATGACCGCGAAGTGATCCGTAAACATGCGCTCGGCTCATTCCGCGACCTCGTTTGGGCGTCGGCCCATTCGCCCGCCATGATGATCTATCTCGACAATCAGGCCAACGAGAAAAGTCATCCCAACGAAAATTATGCCCGTGAACTTATGGAACTCCACACCCTCGGCGTGGATGGCGGCTACACTCAAAAAGACGTGATGGAACTCGCGCGCTGTCTCACGGGTTGGAATGTAAAGGAACATTTTTGGCTCGGCGACTTTGTCTTCAAGGATGACCTGCATGACACGGGTGAGAAAAATGTTTTGGGTCTTTCGATCCAGCCGTCGGGCATTAAAGAGGCGGAGCAGGTTATCGAGATGCTGGTCGTGCTTCCATCCACTGCAAAATTTATTTCCACCAAACTTGTCCGTCGCTTCATCGCTGATGATCCTCCGCAAGCACTCATCGAAAAAGCTGCGCAAACTTTTATTAACACCAAAGGCGATATTAAATCTGTTTTGCGAGTCGTCCTGCTCGAAGGACTGCCGCTTGCTCAACCAAAATATAAACGCCCCGCAAATTTTGTTCTGTCATCACTTCGTATGCTCAACGCCGAAACTGACGCCGTTGCGATCAACGAACATTTGCTTCGCATGGGGCAGCAATATTTCAATTGGACCACGCCGGACGGCTATCCAGATTACAGCGAAGCATGGCAGGGCAACCTCATGCCGCGCTGGCAATTTGCGTTCGCGTTGATTCGCAACGAACTTAAAAATACAAAGCACAATCTCAATTCATTATTGGATGTCTCATCTACCGGCATTTTACAAGACGATGTGGATTCGATTGCATCTCTGTTATTAGGCGCCCCCATAGAATCCTCCGTTCGCGACGGGTTGATTGATACAGTCCGAGGGGCAGACGCCACCGACGAAGAGACTCTGCAGATCATCGCCGCGAGTGTTATTGCTTCGCCTGCATTTCAATGGCGTTGATCATGTCGTTGCGAGGGTGTTCTTGTTCTTCGCGCGAAGCAGCCACCCAATTGTTCGCTATGAGATTGTTTCGTCTCAAAAAACTCTCATCCCCATGACATTTAACTTCAGGAGTTTTTAAATGCTCACACATACCTGGCTCCCCCGCCTTTCCTTTGCCCCGGTCAACACCGCCCCGCGCGAGACACATTAGTTGTTGTCTTCCTCCGCGGCGCAGCGGACGTGCTCAACATGGTCGTGCCGCATGGTGAAGATGCTTATTATCAGTTGCGCCCATCGCTTGGCATTCCCCGTCCCGACGACTCAAGCGCAAGGAAAGAAGACCGCGCTGTTGACCTCGATGGTTTCTTTGGTTTTCATCCCACCATGCGTACCTTGATCGAAGCATGGCAAAGCGAACACCTCGCCATCATTCATGCCTGCGGAGCGCCCGACGAATCACGCAGCCATTTCAAAGCCATGGAGCTCATGGAGCGCGGCGTTCAGGATGAACGCGGACCCGCCTCCGGCTGGATCGGACGCCACCTTGCCACGTTGAACACAGGCAATTCATCTCCATTGCGTGCGGTGGGAATGGGCACACGTCCTCAACGCAGTTTAAGCGGATCAGTCCCCGCGTCAGCCCTGCGTTCCATTGCAGACTTTCACCTTGGCGGTGATCCACGCACCTTACAGCAAATGCGCGCGGCATTGAGCACTGTCTATCAAGATGACGTGTTGGGACAAGACACCCTGTCCATCATGGACGCCCTGCAAAAACTTAATCCAGCCAATTACCAATCTCCCAACTATCCTGATACTGAATTTGGCATGGCACTCAAACAAACCGCTATGCTCATCAAAGCGGATGTCGGACTCGAAGTCTCAGCAATTGACCTCGGCGGTTGGGATACGCACTTCGCGCAAGGCTCCGCCAGTGGGTTAATGCCCAACCTGATGAAAGATTTATCCGATGGGCTCGCCGCCTTCCATTCAGAGATGGCGAACCACATGAATCACCTCACCACAGTCACCATGTCCGAGTTTGGACGGCGCGCTTCCGAGAATGGCAGCCTTGGCACGGATCACGGTCATGGCAGTATGATGATGGTCTTGGGTGGAAATGTGAATGGCGGCAAAGTCTACGGACAGTGGCCTGGGCTGGCGGAAGGTCAACTCATTGGTCCGGGTGACCTTGCCGTCACCACCGATTATCGTGATGTGCTTTCCGAGATTTTGATCGAACGATTGAATAACCCCGCAGTAAATGAGATATTCCCCGACTACCAGCCCACAATGCCGGATGTGATATTGTAATTTTGCAGGTACCGTTGGTGACTGCCCTTTTTATTTATTTTGCGCTTGTCCACTTCTCCGCTCGTGAAAGTTTGATTCAATTGGAATTGTCATCTCCAAAACGCGATGCTATTCCATATCACGAATTTGGTTAAGCGCTGAAGATAAGGAAGAGAGTTTGGAGTACATCCAATATCAAGCAGGCAGGCTTTTTCCTGATGCTGTTAAAACCTTTCTAGAAATGACTGGGGAGTGAATGCGGCGAAAGATTCAGAAACGCTGAGTGTCTTGTAAATTTAGGTTGAATATGGCAGATGCCACCCCAGCCAAGAAACGCGGATATCAGGCCTAAAAAGGTTATTACGGAGAATTTCTGAGAGCTTTTCATTTTTTGATTGTGACAATTCCTATCCATTCGCCGGTTGGTGTGTTAGGTTCACCCGTCAAGTCCCCCCACAGACTCTTTACATAAAAGCCGCCCTGCTCCAATTCGGCGGTGATGGTTTCAGGCGTGTAATCCTGGAACCAGTTACGATAGACGGAGACTTTCCCGTCCGCTTCGACGACGGTGTATTGGTCGAGCCAAATGGATTCTTCGGGATAATCTAAGCCTTGTTCCAACACAAAGTGTGGACCGGGTTTCCAGAATCCGCCTTCCGCAGCGTACCAATTGTTTTTATTGCCATACTGCTTGCGATGTTCACGCGTGGATACGTCCAAGACGAATTGCCCGCCCGGTTTGAGCGCACGATGGATATTCATCAATAGCGTGGCGCGTTGCTCCGGGCTGAGCGGACAATAATCTCCGTAGATCAACAGAGCCGCGTCATACTGATCTTCATCGCGTAGTTCAAGATAGTTTTGATAGCGATAGGCGATGTTTTAAATTATTGTCATTCGCATATTTTGTAGCGTATTCGATGGAACTGTACGAATAATCCATGCCGGTGATCTGGAAACCAGCTCGGGCGAGGCGGGAGGTATATAGACCGGGACCACATCCCAAGTCCAGAATGGAAGCGTTTTTTTTAATCCCAGCGTTTTGATCAGCCACTTTACCGAGCGGTCTATCGTTTCAGGTTTGCGGCTTGCAGCTTCAATGTTCGGATCGAGGTGCGCATCCAACATCTGTTTTGAGATGTGCGGGTCGTTCCAAAACAAGAGTTCGCCGGGCGCGAAGGGTTCGGGGTTTTGTTGGAGTTCAATGAGTTGTGAAATGATCTTAAGCATGTGAGTTCCTTACTGTATGGATCTTACCGTAAATGATCGACAATGTTGTCAAGTACCTTGCGCACCCAGGTTCGCCTATCGGGTATCTTTGTACGAACCGAAATTGGTCAAGGAAACTATACTTTTGCATTTCTCCTTTTTCTGTGACGGATGAGCTAAGTAGCCAGCACAGGGGGGAAACTCCAACTATACGATCTTTTTTTTATTCGGTAAAGACAATATTTGTAGAACTCAAAATTTTTTAGATCCAGTCCTACCAACACGCGCTCGGTATTTGACATGTCGCCGATCAACCGCCGTAATGGAAGAGGCATTTTTTTATGAGGACTGGAACCGCAATGATCTGTTCCCCCCGCCGCGAGATGAGGTTTTCGATCAGGTCAATGACTTCAAGGATGTACTGACCCTGCAAATTCTCGGCACAGATCTTATTTAAGTTTGCGATGGCGCGCTTGGAATTTGGGGTCATTCCTGCAATATACAACCGTAGAATCCATTTTTCCTTATTGGCTGAATTTTCAGTTGAAGCTGAAGGTGATTCCGTTTTCATAAAGAGACACCTTTATTCTTTTTTGAGCGTATGTCCGCTTTTCGTCTGCGGGCCATTTCTTCGCGGTCTGTCGTCAATTGTACTTCCCTGTTTTGATCCTGTTCTATTGCACGTAAAAGCTCGGCTTCCTGTTCATCAAATTCACTTTGTAATGCTGCGATCTGGGTTTCCAGTCGGTTGCGCTTGCGTTCCAGTTCGAACTGTCTGTGGGTCATCTCCTGCTTCCTAACGATCTGTTCTGCCTTCTCTTGTGCCTCTTGGGTAAGGCGGGCTGAGCCGGTTAACACACCGCCAGGGCCAATATATACATCGATCAGTTCCACGCCGTGGTCGGTAAGTTGGAACTCGCGAATTTGATTTGAATGCGCCATGCCGCGTGATTTAAAGAATGTACAGACCGCGGTTTCTTTCTCCGCCCGCTTCAATTATACGGAGCAATAACCAGGTGTCGATCAGGGATGAGAGATGGCAGCATCGGTTTGTTCGATCGGACCACCGCTGGAAGTCAAACTTGTGAAGAGTCCGTGATTTGGTTCATTCTAAAAAAAATCAACCAGTCTCATCAGCATGGTTTTAACCTCCATTTCATTGCCTCCGATGACAAAGCTGTTCAGCGGATCCACCACCACGACTTGTGGTTTGAAGGTTTTGACCGCTTTATACATGCTGGTTAAGTGCATTTCAAGCCCGTAAATGTTGGTCGATTGGCATGAAAGTGAAGTAGACCCTTACGCACACAATCCTGCAGATCGATTCCGATCGAGCGCATGTTGCGGGTGATCTGACTTGGAGATTTCTTCGAATGCAAAGTAGAGCGCACGCTCCCCGCGGCGGCACGCCGCCTGAATAAAGTGTGACGCCAGGCTGCTTTTGCCTGTGCCGGCAGTGCCGGAGATGAGAACGCTGCTCCCGCGGTAATATCCGGAGTGTTCACCACCGAGCATGGCGTCAAGGCGGGGAACGCCGCTGGATATCTTTTTTGTGGAAACGGTTTGCTGCAACCCGAGCGATGTGATCGGCATGACAGAAATACCCGTTTCAGATATTAAGAATGGATATTCATTCGTGCCATGTAACGAGCCTCGATACTTAACCACACGCAGCCGCCTCGCCGAGACCTGGTCCCGCACTCGGTGGTCCAGCACGATTACGCAGTCAGACACATATTCCTCCAACCCCTGGCGGGTCAATGTCTCTGAGCCGCCTTCGCCCGTGATAACGGCGGTCACACCTTTTTCGGTAAGCCAACGGAATAGGCGTCGCAGTTCAGCCCGCAAAATAAGCGGGCTGGGAAGACTTGCAAAGAGCGATTCAACCGTATCCAAAACCACCCGCTTGGCATGAATGGCATCGATCGCCTGTCCGAGGCGGATGAACAAGCCGTCGAGATTGTATTCGCCGGTTTCTTCTATCTCGTTACGGTCTATGTAAACAAAATCCAGATGGATTTTGTTTCGCCCAACCCCTTTGAGATCAAAGCCAAGAGAGGAAAAATTCTGCATCAGGTCCTGGGCGGTTTCTTCAAAGGCCATGAAGACTTCGGGCTCGTTGAACTGCTCCGCGCCGTGGACTAAAAACTCCATTGCGAGAACGGTCTTGCCGCAGCCGGCGCTTCCGCAGACCAGGGTTGTTCTTCCTTTTGGGAACCCGCCGTTGGTGATTTCGTCGAGTCCCTGAATCCCGGTTGGAACCTTGGGAAGATTGCTGGGTATTTTTGCCATTTACATGCTCCTTGATTTTGAAATTTCTTTTGGATATTCCATGACTTCAGACAATGTTTCTTTCAATAACCACTTTATTTCGTCCAGACTGTTTTGCCCGGTACAAAGCCATATCGGCAAGACTTAAGAGCCTGTCGAGCGAATCAGACATATTTTCCAAACTGGAGATGCCGGCACTGATGGTGAAGGAAACGGATATGCCATCCGAGTTAAGGGATTGTTCCATGATGGCGGTACGAATTCGTTCGAGGATTTGATTTGCCTGATCTGCGCTGGTCTCCACCAAAAGAAGTACAAATTCATCTCCTCCGATGCGGGCAAATACATCCACGGTACGGATATAGTTTTGGCAGATGATCGTGAATTTCTTAAACACAAGGTCGCCCAAGGCGTGCCCATGGGTATCATTGATCTGTTTTAAATTATCCAGGTCGACTACAGCGATTGCCAGAGGATGTTTTTGCCTTATTGCGCGGGCAATTTCCTTGGATGCCTGTTCCAGGAAGTGACGGCGGTTCGAAATTGAGGTCAGAACGTCCGTTTCAGCCTGGTATTGCAGTTGTTTTAGCAGGCGTTTTCGCTCAGTTGCATCCCGCAGGCACACAAGGTAAGCCGGGCTGTTCAGCCAATGAAAATTGCTGACGCGCATCTCCACAGTATGGAACTCACCGTTGGGCTGGATAAGATCGATTTCGGTTGATTCGTTTGAGGTCAGTTGGCAACCCGAAACGCTGCCCGACTAATTGTTTAATGGGTCTTTTAAGAAGCTTGGCTGCAGCGGGGTTTCCCAACCTTACGATCCCGCTGCGGTCAACAACGATCAATCCATCCAGATTTGTGTTAAAAACGTCCCGAAGCTGGGCTTCGCTTTCGTGCAGCGCCGATTCCATTCGTTTTCGATCAGTGACGTCGTGGATGATGGAGAAGAGAACGGTCTGTTCATTGACCGTCACAGGGGTGGAATGCACTTCGACCGCCCGGACCTCACCGCTGGATACTCGGTGTGGAAGGACAAAAAAATTCTGCTTCCCCGGTCAATGTGATCCTGCGCTCTGAGGCCACTTCGTCCAGCGAAAGACGGTTGACTTCCTCGATATTCATTTTCCTCAGTTTTTCAACGGATATCCATAGAAATTTGATGCGGCTAAATTGGCATCTAAAATCGCACCGCTTTCAGGTTCGATCATCAACATAATCACATGATGCCGCTCGAATAAACTCCTGAAACGGTGTTCTGACTTTAGAAGAGACTCTTCCGCTTTTTTACGTTCTGAGATTTCATGTTCCAGCTCGGAATTTCTTTGAATAAGTTCGGAGGTTCGTTCCCGTACTTGGGCATCGAGTTGGGCATTTAAATCGCCTAATTCAGAGCGCGCCTTGGTTAATGCTCGTATCGTTCCAACAAAATATACGATCACTGCAAGCAGAATGACAAATAATGCGACGACTAAGATGGGCTCTGGCGGATTTAGATCCCAATCTGAATATTGGGGATGAAAAAAATATGAATAATGATTTGTTTTCTACAACTTGAAAGTATCGCTTAGAAGTTTGGTTGTCAGGGTGTAGTCAAACAATCCGCTTGTAGCATTGATTGGGGCAACATGTTCATAGCAGGCTGGATTTTGCCATAGCGAATCCTAAAAAATCTTCACTTGGAATACTTTGGGATGAATGGCTGTCGAATAGTGGACTGACCCGTCAATAAAATGCAAGGTTCTCATTGAAAACTGGGGATAAATTTCCCAACTTTCAAAATAGTTGATTTTGAGTCAGAATACTTTACTTTATCACCTCGAACAAGTGACTTTCATCACCATATTGCAGGGTAAATTCATATAAACAACTCCGATGAGCAGGTGGAGGAAACAAAAATTGAAATTGAATCTCTTGGTGATAAAGTTCATCTCTTCCAGGCTAATTTCCCCAACCTAACAAAATTTATTTTTTATTCTCATCACCGGGAGCGCGCACTTAGGAACACCTGTACTGGTGGTTGGCCTATTATCACTTCGCTCGTTCACACGAGAGCTTGCGATAAGAATGGAAGAGCCAATAGCTCGCAAGGGGAAATAGGGGTCGAAAGCAGATAGGAAGGTAACGCCTGCGGTAGCGGCGGGCCTGACAGATCGGCGTTGGTCAGTGATGGAACTGATTAGTTATCCTGTGCCGGTTACTTACTCATCCACGAGATTTTTTGGGATTTTACGCAGAGATTTCGATCAGGGGGGAATTCTTTTCCTGCCAAGCTGGGCTCAGCTTATTTTCAGAATACGCACTGGGAATCACTTGGATGATCGCTTTTAGGCAAACACAGCGGACGCAGGCAGCCAATTTCAAATCCCATTGTTCGTTTACTATCTGAGGGCGGGGTTGTTCCAGAGTTTGATGCGCTTTTGTAACCAGAGAAGGATTTTGCCATCATGCTGCTCTCAGATAATTATGAGACGAGAGTAAAATAACATGATAATCCTCTTTTTCCGGGCGGATAAGCGATGTAGCCAGCACAGGCAGGTTCTTACGAACCACATTTACTGTATGGATCTTACCGTAAATGATCGACAATGTTGTCAAGTACCTTACGCACCCAGGTTCGCCTATCGGGTATCTTTGTACGAACCGAAATTGGTCAAGGAAACTATACTTTTGCATTTCTCCTTTTTCTGTGACGGATGAGCTAAGTAGCCAGCACAGGTCGAATGATTGAGCAGAAAATCATCATTATATATTCAAAAAGCTCGCAAAGATTCAATTGAATCTTTGCGAGCTTTCTAACTCGATATATTTTTGATTAACCGTTTCCATTTGAGTTGTCGTCATTGGAATTGCTGCCGCTGTCGTTTGAGTTGCCGCTGCTCGAGTCATCATTATTAGAGTTGCTGCTGTTTGAGTTATCGTCCATCGAGTCATCATTGGAATTGGTGCTGCTGTTTGAGTTATCGTCCATCGAGTCATCGTTGGAATTGGCACTGCTGTTTGAGTTGTCGTCAATCGAGTCATCGTTGGAATTGGCACTGCTATTTGAGTTGTCATCCAACGAGTCGTCATCGTTTGAATTGCTACTGCCGCTGCCATTGGAGTTGTCATCATTGGCGTTTCCATTGGAGACATCGTCATTTGAATTGCCGTTGGAATTGTCATCCCCAATTCAGACTGGCCTGCTGTTGAGGGGAGTTCAACGCGTGTGACGCTGATCGTGCCGTCCTGGCTGACTTCCACTTCCACCTTAACCGTATCTCCGACCACGAAGGGGCCATCGTGGATTACCGTAGGCTCGACAGTGATAGTTTGTCCATCGACGACCCATTCCATTCCATTAACGCTTTCGATGACCCCGGTAAATTCAATTGGTGCGGCGCTAACTTTGCTGGCACCGGCGGAAGCGGGTGCGGCAGCACAAGCCCCGAGCATGACTGCAGCGAGTATAAAAATAACCAAGACATAATCTAGCTACCTGACAGTTTAACAAAAGAGATGTTGATCGGCACGGAAATCGGGTAAAGTTGTTTTGCGACAAACGATTTCACCTGGAGGTTCCAATGCCGATCAACGAGACCTATCGTACTTGGATTCAACGAATTTGTGAATTGCGGCCGAAGCAAAAGAATTACCCAAGTTCAAAACTTTGTTTGGCTGTTGGTTGGTATTTTTCATAGTCATTCAGTAAACCTCAGTAAGGTGGCAGGGAAAGTGATCAGTCCTGCCAAGAATGTAAGTATCACTCGGAGATTGAGTCGTTTCCTAGCGAACTCTGCGATAGAAGTACGCAGTTGGTACAAACCGATTGCAAAGAGTTGGCTGCAGTCCCAATTTGAATGGGTCGGCGAGATCCGTCTGATCGTGGACGGCACCAAAGTTGGGTTTGGTCACCAACTATTGATGGTCAGTCTGGCCTATCGAAAACGAGCTGTGCCGATCGCCTGGTCTTGGGTCAAGCATGTCCGTGGACTGCCGCTGGCAAACAACAGGTGCGTCTGCTCAAGTGTGTTGAAGCCTGTTGCCCAAAGGAGCACCTGTTTTCTGGTCGGAGATAGCGAATTTGGCTCGATTTTCGTTCTGCGACAGCTGGATCAATGGCGTTGGTTCTATGTGCTGCGCCAGAAAACGAACACTGGTCTCTGGATCAATGAACAGCTCAGCTGGCGAGAGTTGGGTAGCTTTGTGGATCATCCCGGACAAACCGCTTGGTTTCAGAAAGCCTGCCTGACTAAAAACGAGATCTATCCGGTGTCAGCCTTGGTTTATTGGCAGATCGGCGAGAAGGAACCTTGGTGTTTGGCGACCAATCTGCCGGACCAGACTTTGACGGTTCGTTATTATCGTCGTCGCGTGTGGATCGAAGAAATGTTCGGCGACTTCAAAAAACATGGCTTTGATCTCGAGCATACTATGTTGCGACATGCACCTCGTTTATCTCGTTTGACTTTAGCCGTTGCACTTCTTTATGTTTGGCTCGTTTCAACAGGGAGTCGTACGCTCGAGCTGGATTCCGTCATTTGGTGGATCGAATAGATCGCCGTGACTTGAGCCTCTTCCAAATCGGACTGCGTTTCATCGAAAAGAAATTTGATTCGCTCTATTCGAATTTCGGTACTTTGTACACGTTATTGAAACTGTCAGGTGACTAGAACATAATTAGATAATTTTTTCATTTTTTCACCTCAATAATTAGGATGTGTTATATCCTAATAGTCGCAGAAGGTTTAGAAAAGTTACGGGCAATGAATAATGAGGAAAATGCGAATCCACCCTGCGCAATCCTACAACGCATTTTCCTAATCAGTTTGGTCGGTAACACCCAAATCACAATACCGTTTTGTTTCATCAAGAATTCCAAACAGTTCATGCGATTGACCTATGTTCAGGAAGTGGGGTGGATAAAATTCCCACGCTATTATCTCGACAACATTTGCCTTATTCAGCGCAGTGTGATTGCAGCGAAGTATTCCCTCATGACTTTCTTGATGGGTAGCACCCTCATGGACGGCAATGCAACCATCGTACTGCTCATTTATCACCGACGATAAAGCCTTTAATGATCACACGATTGAAGATGTTATGCGCGAGACCGACCATTACGAAAATGGCAATTGCTACGTCCCGCACCTGCAATTGCCTCATTCTCAAGCTCGTTTATCCCACTGGAAGTTTGATAGAACGTTTATTACCAAAATCCTATGCCGTCACGGCTAAAGGTTTTGAAATCAAAGTGGCTCTTTTGTTTTCGCTTGCAGTATCAATTTCCTCTGGAATGTAGCAACTTAGGTTATGTATGGAAATAATTAAGGCTTTTCCCAATAGACTGGGCGGATGACGTTAGAAGTAGTCATGCCAAACACACGGACAACCCTATTAGGCATTTCGTGTATCTTAATATTAAAACTTGATTATTACGTGTTATCTCTCGGGATTTACAACAGGATATTTTATACGGGCCGAGTCCTAACCTGCAAAATTATATATTTGGCATGTGACCATAATAATGGGGAAGCGATCTCACCCCAGCGATCCATCCAGGTTGAAAAATAAGTGGGGAAATTAAGATTTTCAGAGATCTGCTCGGGTAAAAATAACATGTCTGCCCTTGATTCAATCCATGTCTGGCAGGTCTGTATTTTTTGTTTGAGCCCTGCTTCCAGGTCAGGACGCGCCACTGATAATTCCGCGTAGTACCAGCCCAGCCAGGCGGTCAGCAGGATCCAGGCTCCACCGCCGTAGTAAGAATCCTTGGCGTAACGGTGAAGACCTCCACCGTGCAGGATGGTCGCTTCAATCTGTTCCACTGTTTTGAGCATGATCGGGTCATCAGGAGCTACAACACCATATGGGACTGCCAACGCCAGCAGGCTTGCGTCCACAGCAGTTGAATCAGGAAATTTCACAAAGTGGCCGAATTGTTCCGCACCGTCAATCAATTGATCTCGAATGGCATCCGTCACCAATGGATGGCTCTTGCCGGTTAATTCGGAATGTGCCATAAGTCCACCGTAGATCGCGGCAAGCGTGTGCGGATGAACATTGTCTGGGAATTCCTCCCAGCAATCATAGCAGGGGAGTTTCCAGAGTTCGCTCAAATATTCAGCCGCAAGGTCGGCAGCGGATAGCAGCTCCTGTGAAAGCTTTATTCCAGGGGTTTGTTTTTGATGTTCATTGAGCGCCCAAAGCCATGTGCCAAAGCCATCCAGTTGAAAGTTTGGCCAATTGCCGGGTTCACCATCGGTTCCATCCAGTCGATAGCGGGTATGCAGGATATCCGCTTCAGTCAATTTTTCGCCAGCACGCACTTTGAGGATGCTGGCGCGCACCAGATCTCTGCGTTCGTTTATGCGATCAGCCACCCATTGATGAAAACGATGCGCGCTTTCGTGTTGCTCAGCCAGATCCATTGCATAAGCGATGAAAGAGCCATCGCGGAACCAGCAATAGTGATAGGTCGGGAAGTTGGGGCTGGCAATATAGCCACCGCTCTGGGATTGATTTTCAAGAATAATTTCGATGCTGCGTTGATATAAGTCATTCATGGATAACAACCAATCCTGTGAAATGAATTTGAGGAATATCGAAAGTCAACACTCCGTCCGAGTATTCAAAATTTATAATTTGTGTTCCTTCAAGCTGTTCGGGACAATCCCAGATGACTTTAGAAGGCGAGTGCTGCATTTGAATTTTGACTTCAACATTCTGGCGTAGTGTTGGCGCGGGATGAACCACATCCCATTGTTGATGGAGATCGAGATTGGAAAAATTAACCATATGAAGGATCAGCAGGTTTGGTTGACGCCTCAACAAGGTCAAAATGGTTTCGTCAATGGATATGAATTTGGGATTTAATTCGCCATTTGACCATGCTTCCTTCTCAGCTGCTGACAATGTATAGGGTCTTAGCCATTCTCCATTGCGGACAGCGAAATCCGCAAGCACTCTCAAGTTTGAACACAAGTCTTCTGAGAGCTCTTCATGCTTGGGGAAGTAGGGATCGGACAGCAGTTGCGCATCCTCGCCCAATTCAATACGCGTACCGCCGCAGGCCAAGATGACCGCGTCTGCCAAAAGATTATTCGCCGGGCGATCGGCCGGCAGATAATGGGCGATCACAACCGCCTTGCCGTGGGATAAGCGAACCGCGTTTACTACGATCTCAGCAAGGCGGCGATACTCGAGATCAGGCGGCCAGATCTCAATATACATGAAGTCAACTGCCGATTCCGCCAGGGTTTCGATCGGCCAGTTGCCGACCGCGTTGAACAGGATCGTTTTATCAGCATGTTGATCAGAAGCAGATTGGATGAAATCAGCAAATGCGCGCGGCAGATCCACACTCTCGTGCTCAGCATTCCATGCTTTTTTGGGGTCACCGTACTGGTCAATATGTAATCCATCAAAGGAAATGCCTTTCAATGTATTGGCACCTTCCTTCAAAAGGTGATGACTCCAGGAACTGCCGGCTGATGGATCCATCAGGCCGAGGAAATTCTCCCCAAAGGCAATGGGCTTGCCTGCTTCATCAAACAGCGCCCAATCAGGATGCGCGCGCCAAAAATCAGCGGAGGCTGCATAGATTGCGAGATACGGCATGGCCGCCATGCCATGTTTGTGGGCGGCGTCCACCAATTTCCGAACGATGCCCAGCGACATGGCACGTCCGAGCGGGTCGATATATTCTTCGGTGGAAGCCAGTAGTTGATCGTGACGATATTGCCAGTCGTAGAACTGCAGCCCGTTTATATGGAAAGGCATCAGTTTTCTAAGAGCAGCGTCAGGATCTGAGCGGGACGTGTTAAAGTCTGAGAGAAATCCGTAGCGGGGAAAATCGGTCCAACTCCTAAGTACATCGAAGGCTGTGGATGCTTGAATGTCAGGATCGATCAACAGCCGGGCCGAATACCCCGCAGGTGTGTTAGGAGGGTTCCAATCAACTTGAATTGTTTGAGAACCAGATTTTGTTTGACATTGATGTTCGAGAACGATGAATTGTTCGGTTAGGTGTTGTATGAAAATTCGAAGTGAGAGGTTTTTGGGAGCAGGAGCTTCAATTTCAATGAACAACGTGACAATTTCGCCGGGGGAATAACTTCCCTGCGAGGGATAAAAATCAACGATACGCATATTAACCTTTTAGACCGGTCGTGGAGATGCCCTGCACAAAATGGCGCTGGAAAATAATGAAAATAATCAATACCGGGACAAGTGCAACCAATGAGGCTGCAAAGACCTGTCCCCATTCGGTCAGGTGTTCGCTTTGAAAAAGTGCAATGGCGATGGGCAGGGTTCGCTGACTGGAATTCTTAATGGCAACATTGGCCCAGGCGAATTCCTCCCAGCTATAAAGAAAGGTATTTATGATCACCACTGAGATGCCGGGCCATGAAAGGGGCAGGATGATGCGCCAGAAAATAGTCCACGGGCTGCCGCCATCGATCAGGGCTGCTTCCTCAAGATCGCGTGGTACATTTTCAAAAACGCCACGCAGCAGGAAGGTCTGCATGGAGATGTTCATCGCGGTGTAGACCAGGATCAGACCCGTATGGTTGAACAGATTCAGCCACTTTGCAACAATGAATTGCGGGATGATGAGCATGACCGGTGGAACCATCATGCCGAGCAGGAAAATATAAAATAAGGTTTCCTTGCCGCGAAAATGCAGGCGGGCAAAAACAAAAGCCAGCATGGAGGAGATCAGCACGGTCAGCAGCGTGCTGATGACCGCCACTTTGGCGCTGTTTAGAAAATACAAGCCGAACTTGTCCTTGCCAAGCGCTGCAATGTAGTTCTTTAATGTCCAGACCTGCGGCCACATACGCGGGGGAAGTTCGAAGATCATCGTTTGGGGTTTGAACGAGGTGATGATCATATACCAGATGGGGAGGAGCACGAGTCCCAATCCCAGGGTCAGGACTGTGAGTTTGACAACTTTATCAAAATTCAGCTGTGATTTTCTGTTCATCAGAGTCCGCTGGACCCCTTGCCTTATCAATTGGGAGGAATACCGCCTTCTTTTGAATTGGTTTCAATTTTCAATTTAAGCCTCTGTATAATTTTGGTAAGGCACTCCATTTTTTGCAACAGCAATTAGCTGATTGAGAATGAAGGTTGCAGAGAATAATCGTTCTTTGCATTAATCTCGGCGTCAAAAGTGTAAAACTTTTGTAACTTCGAGCCAGTCCTTTGTACTGGCGGGGCGTAACGTATTGATCTCAACCTAAGGGTAGGGATAGCCTCCGCTTTAGGCGTAGGTTGTTTACACTAGTCTGCCCGTTCTCATCAAACGAAGTTCGACAGACTGATGACGAAACCAACCTGTCAACAAATAGCTGATGGCCGCGCCCAGCCAAAGTCAAGTCCGGTGGCTTGGTACCGAGCAATGGCGCGTCAGATCAGTGGATCTCCAACTTGGTCATTAATTGAAATGGAACGCCGTCAACCCGCCGACACTCAACCACCACCAGAACGTGGTGCGGGGAATAGCCTGGGAATCAGCGCCGTCAACCAGGAAAATGATCGCAGCCCAACCGATCCCTTTCCAGATGTCGAGCAGAATAATGGGAACGAGTGTCAGGTATTCATCGGCGAACCAGAGGATGTCCTTGGGGATAAGGTGCAGGAAATCCTTGAGGACATAATTCACCAGGCCGGCCTGACCGTTGAACATATATTCAAACAGCAGGCTGACAATTACCCAGGAGGTGATCACCGGCAGGTAGTATGCCACGCGGAAGAAGGTCCGCCCTGGCAGCTGTTGGTTAAGTAGCAAGGCCACGGAGAGCCCCAGGATCATTTTTACGATCACGGTGATGACCGTGTATGCGAGCGTATTCAGGACTGCGCGTTGAAAGATTGGATCGGATAATGCGTGTTGATAATTTTCAAATCCCACAAAAATGGATCGTTCCGGGTGAACGATCTTCCATTCGAAGAAGCTGATCCGCAGGGAATAGGCCATTGGGCCAAGAAAGAACAAGGCAAACAGGATCAACCCGGGCAGCAGGAAGATCAATGCTGGAATGATGTCGGAATGGCGGCTTTTGTTGCGCATGGTTGGGAAGGCTGCGGACGGGTGGATACCGCCCGCAGCATTTCTGGTTCCGGTCAAGCCCTCGATAGAGCAAGGACTTGACGATGATAATCTATTTTACTTTCCGAGCAGGGCATCGATCTCAGTAGCAGCCTGATCGAGTGCTTCCTGAGGAGTCTGGTCGCCTTTCAACATGCGTTGGTAGGCATTGTTGATGGCGTTGTCCATATCAGACCACTTGGGATGTGGAACGCGCGCCTGGGCGGTCTTCAATTGTTCCTGGAAGACGGCAAAGTATGCAGGCATGGCAGGATCTCCAACCAGGGAAGCGAGGGTTGGCATTTGACCCACTGCGGCCATCATCTTCTGAGCATCCGGGCTAAGCAGGTAGGCTGCCCACTTCATGGCGGCTTCCTGGTTTTGTGAATCTGCAAGTACAACCACATCTTCTCCACCGACGACTGAACTGGTGGTTCCCTGAGGGCCGCTGGGGACGGGGGCAAAGTTGACTTCAAAGTTTGGATAGTTGCCTTTGTAAATATCGACCATCCAGGGACCGTCAATGATCATGGCATAGGTGCCTTCGGCATGGCCGGCGTCGGTTGCAATACCACCGCCAAGCAGGTTCGGGGACAAGCAGCCTTGATCGTATAGATCCTTGAGCATGGTGAAGGCTGCGACGCTATCAGCGCCATTCACGTAACCGGTGGCTGTGGTGATCTTCTCGTCTGTGATCTTGCCGCCCATGGCATAGAAGACAGGCGCGGGAGCCCAGAAATATGTGCCGCCTTCAGCATAGCCGTACGTTTTCTTGGTTGCATCAGTCAGCTGACAAGCCGCTGCTGCAAATTCTTCCATTGTAGTCGGGGCGGCAGTGAGACCAGCCGCTTCGAATACACTCTTGTTCCAGAGCAGTACCTGGGTGTTGGTATCCAGGGGCATACCGTAATAGTGATCCTGCCAGACGTTTGTGGATAACGGGCCGGGGAAAGTGTCTGCAATGATGGCTTCGAAATCAGGAAGATTCCCATCCAGCTGGGTGAGCGCGCCCTGGTCGGCAAATTCAGAAACCCAGGCAATATCAAGACGGGCGACATCCGGAACTGCACCGCTAGAAATCGCGGTGAGAAGTGCGGTTTTGTAATCACTGTAGGCATAGCGGGTCGACTCGACTGTGATGCCAGAATTGGCGGCTTCGAACGCCGCGATAACCTGGTCCAATTGAGCAGCTTCAGCATCGCTGTGAGTGTGCCAGTATTGAAGGGTGACAGGTTCTACAACTGGCGCTTCAGTCGGGGCTTCAGTAGCAACAACGAGGGCTTCGGTCACTGCTACGGCCGCTGATTCTGTTGGGGTTGCAGCAGGTGCGCAGGCTGCCAGGATGGTAGCCGTGATGATGATCAAACTAAAAATCAGGATTGCGATACGATTGGATTTCATTTCTCTATTTCTCCTTGTTGGTTTGAGTTTTGAGGACTGTCAGATTATGAAGTTATGTTTGTCAGATGGCTTGTGCCTCCTACTTTATTCGCTGAGTAAAATAACTCAGGGCAAAAAAATTACACGGTTGCTGCCGTCGGGGTCTGTTTATGGATGGGTGACTCAAATAATTCACGCAGCACCAGACCCGCTGCACCACGTGCCCAGACATCGTCACCCCACGGGATAATTTCAACGATCTTCGGATCAAATAATCCAGGCATGGTGTTTTGCTGGATGGACTCCTTCATGGAAATGAAAAGATAGTCGCCTTCGCGGGTTCCCTCTCCGCTGATGATGATCTTCTTTGGGTTGAACAGGTTGATCAGATTTGCAATTGCGATCCCGAGAATGCTGCCGGCTTTTTTGAAAATCTTTATTGCAGATGTGTCGCCACTTTGAGCCAGCTGCAGTAATTCCTCAATCGTCTCGACTTTCACGGAGAGATGTCCACGTTCATATTCTTCATTGGCTGCACGGACCAAGCCAGGATCGCCCACATACGCCTCCAGGCATCCGTGTTTACCGCAGGCACACAAGGGTCCCTTCGGGTCAATGGTGGTGTGCCCCAATTCACCGGCGCCCCCGTTCTGGCCGCGATAGAACTGTCCGTTCACAACAATTCCCAGACCGACTCCACGTCCGACAGTGACGGTCAGGAAATTGTCCACGCCCTGCCCAGGACCGAACCATCTTTCGGTAAGCGTCAGTGTGTTCACATCGTTTTCAATATAAATAGGAACATTCAATTTGCTTTGCAGCATCTGACGGAGAGGGACGTTGTCCCAGCCGTAGATGGGGGATTGGCGCAGGATGCCTTCATCCGCATCCACGATACCTGCCAGGCCGACACCCACGCCCAGCAATTGTTTTTTTGATATTTTTTGTTCGCGGATGAACGTGGTAACCATGTGTGCCAGATCCTCTACGACCCGTATCGGGTTGTGGCCGGAGAGCGGCATGGATGCTTTTGCGATCACGGTAGCTTCCAGGTCGGTTAGTGCGCATACGGCATTGGTCTCGGTTAGTTTTATCCCAACCACATATCCACCCTTTGGATTAATGACCAGCAAAATGGGAGGACGTCCGCCACTGGAATCCCCGGCAGACTTTTCAAAGACGAGGTTCTGGGAGATCAACTTCGCGGAGATGGACGTGACTGTAGCCGGGCTCAGTCCTGTGCGGCGCGCGATGTCAGCCCTTCCAATCGGGCCATACGCCTTGATCGCATTCAAGACGTGTGAGCGGTTGATTGCTCTGATTAGTTCGCGGTTTCCAGTAGGGTGGGTCATATTGACTAACTTTATTCAGTGAATAAAGTTAGTCAGATTATATCCTTGTTACCCAACTTGTCAAGTGCATTGCAAGGAGCGATCATGGCTTTTCCAAGGTCAGGAAATTTTATGCTTTGGCTTCGTATGGGAACCGAAAATTCGCCAATTAGCCCTTTTATTCAGATGACGCCGCGAGTCTTAATTCTTGTCAAGCGACCTTGGAATAACCATGGAGGAGCGATGAATATCCAATAGAAACATTCATTATGTTGCCAATTCCTGCCTTGTGCTGGCTATTAGTTCATCCACCCAGATTTGAGCGATAAACGAGAGTTGCAACGTTGTTTACTCTCATTTTATAAATTCTCAGGTATAGTAAAATGGCTCAAATCCTTCTCCACTAAAAGAGCGGATTAAACTCTGGAAAAAATTTACCACTTGGTTCTATTCATCGATTTACTTTCAGATTAAAAGTGCAACCATGTAGATTTGTTGTGGAAAATTCGTTGCTGTGCCAAGAACTGATCGCTCTAAAATGGCAAGTCAAGCTATTTCAATTGAAAACGCCCTTTCCTACAAAAGGTCAGGTATCGATTCAAGACATTGGAGTTCCGCATCGATTTCTCCAATTTTTGATCCGAAAGGAAATATTACCCACTTTGTGGCTGTGAACGAAGATATTACTGTCTGCAAAGCGACTGAAGATAAGATCCGATCTTTAAATACAGAACTGGAAAAATTGGCAGCAACAGATTATTTGACAAACTTACCCAATCGCCGGTTTTTCATGCAACGGGGCGTGGAAGAATTCAAACGCGCCGTTCGAAACAGTCATCCACTTGCCTTATTGATGCTTGACATTGACGAGTTTAAAAAGTGAATGATACCTATGGACATGAAGTCGGGGATATGGCTCTTCAGCAATTTGCAGTAACCCTGAAATCTGCTTTGCGTGAAATTGATATTCTTGGAAGAATGGGTGGTGAGGAATTTGCGGTGCTCCTGCCTGATACATCCCTGGAAGATGCCTTCCTATCAGCTGAAAGAGTAAGGGAGGTCATCGCAAATACAACTTTTGAAAAGATGGGGAAGACATTATCTGTTACCACATCTATCGGAGTGGCATCTCAATTGGAAGATATGTCAGGAATTGACGAGTTGCTCAGTAATGCAGACTCTGCTCTATATCAGGCAAAGAATGGTGGGCACAATCGTGTTGTGAAGTTCGAGAATATTTGATCAAAGAGGAATATGACTAATTTTGGTTTGGCTCTCGAACAAGAGGAGTACCACCATGAAACCTGGAGATAATATCCTCAAAATCCTGAAAACCATCCTTGTCACCATAGCGCTTATCTTGATCGCATCTGCCTTGCGCGTGTGGCCATTGCACCCTCTTGGGATTCGTGTTCCCTGGCTGACATACTATCCTGCGGTAATTCTTTCTGCCCTCTACGGCGGGCTTTTTGCCGGTTTATTCGGAACAACCCTGGCCAGTCTGGTTATTCTATATATGTGGCCGTTCCTGACGGCTGTTCCCTTTATCAATGATTCTGCGGACTGGCTGGGTGTGGCAGTTTTTTACATCACTTGTTCAATGATTTCTGGAATATCAGAGTCGATGCACAGGGCTCAATTACGCGCTAAAAGAGCTCAGGAACAAGCCGAGACAGCCAACCGCGCCAAGAGTATCTTCCTTGCAAATATGAGTCATGAACTGCGCACCCCTTTGAACGCTGTACTTGGGTTTTCGAGACTGATGCGCGCAGAGCCGAATGTAGCCCTCGAACAAGCTGCAAAACTCGATATTATTATCCGCAGCGGGGAGCATCTCTTGAATTTGATCAATAACATTCTGGATATTTCAAAGATCGAGGCTGGCCGTGTGGTACTGGAAGAATCCGATACCGATCTCCACCAATTACTGCATGAAATGCAATCGTTGATGTATGTTAAAGCGGTCGAGAAAAACTTAACATTCGAAGTTGTTCCCCCCCCGAACCTGCCGCATTTTGCGAGAGTAGATTCCATAAAACTACGGCAAATATTGATTAACCTTCTTGGAAATGCCATAAAGTTTACCGAACATGGAAGTGTAACCCTGCGAGCCGGTCTATCTGAAGGCAAAACAAACAAAGATGGCGCAATTGGTGATTCAAATCGGTCAATTATCCGTTTTGAAGTTGAAGACACTGGCAGTGGGATTCAATTTCAAGACCGCCAGCGTATTTTTGAGTCATTTGAACAATTGACCAACCAGCCAGGTTCTGAAACCGGAACTGGTTTGGGATTGACGATCAGTAGACAATACGCGCAAATCATGGGTGGGAAAATCGGTGTGACAGATAGAAGTGTGAAGGAACAAGGGTCCGTCTTTTATCTGGAAATTCCAGTGACCAATATTACAGGGAAAGAAATTCAAGTTGACCATAATCCTGGACGCGTAATTGGAGTTGCGGAAGGACAGCCGAGATATCGCCTCTTAATCGCCGAAGATCAGCCTGAGAACCGTCTGCTCCTGCATTCCCTTTTGGAGCCGTTGGGTTTTGAGCTGCGTGACGCGGTCACTGGACAGGAAGCAGTAGCGCTCTTTGAGGAATGGCATCCTGATCTAATTTGGATGGATATTCGTATGCCGATAATGAATGGGTTGGAAGCAACAAAAAGGATCCGGGCAACTGAAGGAATTTCCCGCAGTACCCCTATTGTTGCACTAACTGCGCATGCGCTGGAGGACGAGCGCCGCGAAATCCTTTCAGCGGGTTGCAATGATTTTATTCGCAAGCCTTACAGGGAAAGTGAAATATACAATGTGCTAGAAAAACACCTGCGACTACGCTTCCTGTACTCTCAAGATCTTGTTGCTGTGGATCATAAATTTGAAAAAATAAATGCAGATGATCTGCGAAAACTGCCCTTGAATTTGGTCGAAGAGTTAAAGCGGTCTGTCGAGTTATTGGACAGCCAGCGCTGTTTAAGTACAATCAAGCTTATTGCTGAGATAGATCCCCGTGTTGGAGATCAACTGCAGCACATGCTGGAAAAATTTCAATATCAGGAACTTCTTTCAATACTGGATAATATGCCATGAATCCCATTCCAATCCCTGCAGACGATTTTTCAACTGACAAGTCTTTTGATATTCTGGTTGTAGATGACTCACCGGCCAACCTCAATTTGTTGGTGAATATTCTGGGTGAAGCCGGATACAAGGTACGTCCGGCCAACAGCGGCGAACTTGCCCTTAGAAGTGTTCAAGCCAAACAGCCAAGTCTGATCCTGCTCGACATCAAGATGCCGGGATTGGATGGATATGAAGTTTGCCAAAAGCTAAAAGAGGATGAAAAGACGCGAGCCATACCTGTGATTTTCATCAGCGCCCTTGAAAGCGAATTTGATCGAATTAAGAGCTTCAAATTGGGAGGCGTGGACTACATCACCAAACCATTCCACTCTGAGGAGATCCTGGTTCGTGTCGGCACTCACATCAAGCTGCGGCGTACCCTGATGGACTTGGAAACTGCCGCGAAAGACTACCGAATGCTGGCAGAGAACTCCCCCGATCTGATCGCGCGATTTGATACAGGGCTTCGGCATTTATATGTCAACGCGGCAGCGGCAAAGGCCGGGAATTTGCGAGCCAGTGATTATATTGGCCTCTCGATTGCAGAGACTGGTGTTCCTGAGGCAACTGCGGCAGTTTGGGAAGAACGCATCCGAAAGGTTATTGATATCGGCGAAACGCTGGATGTGGTGGACTCCTTTTCCACCCCGGAAGGTATCCGGTATTTCCACACAAGTTTCGTGCCGGAATTTACCCAGGATGGCAGGGTTGGATCGGTATTATCGGTGGCCCGCGATATTACCAACAGCAAGCAGATGGAAGATGCACTACGCGAGAGTGAGGAGAAATATCATCAACTCTTTGAAAACAGCCTCGACGCGGTCATGCTCACGAAAGTTGACGGCAGTATTGATGCGGCAAACCCGGCTGCCTGCCAAATGTTTGGATTGACCGAGATGGAAATCAAACAGGCTGGGCGAGGTGGCCTGATAGACAGATCAGACCCACGTTTGGTAAAAGCCTTGCAAGAACGTGCCCTGAAGGGAAAATTTAAAGGTGAACTCACAGGGATACACAAAAACGGTTCCAAATTCCCAGTTGAAATAACCTCTTCAACTTTCGCTGACAAAAATGGCACTATGCGAACGAGCATGGTGATTCGTGACATATCAATACGGATCCAGGCGGAGAAGGATCTCCAGTCTGCATTCGAACAACTGCGATTAATTTCCTCCCGTCTGGCTGAATTGCAGGAAAGCGAGCGGCGGGAAATTGCCAAGGAACTTCATGACCGGGTTGGCCAGAGCCTGACCGCTCTGGGAATCAGCTTGAATATAATAAGAAAATTTGTGGAGCGGGATGGGTTGACTAAGATATCTCCGCGCTTCGACTCCGCCCTTAACTTAGTGGCTGAAATCACCGCAGAAATCCGAACCGTAATGTCTAATTTATATCCTCCGGTCTTGGAGGATTATGGCTTGACCGCCACCTTGAAATGGTACACAGAAAATTTACAGCAACACACTGGATTACAGATCCAGGTTTTCGGAGAAGAAATTCACCCCAAGCTATCATCTTCCGTGGCTATGGCTCTCTTTCGTATTGCCCAGGAAGCCTTGACAAACGTAATCAAGCATGCCGCTACGAATTACGCGATTGTGAGGCTTGAAGAAAAATCCGACGAGGTCGTTCTTACGATCGAAGACAAAGGACGGGGGTTTGATCCTTTGAATATTACAACCCGCGAGAATCCCCACTGGGGAGTAATCACCATGCAGGAACGAGCTAGGGCTGTTGGTGGCTTTTTTGAGATCAGCAGCAATCCAAACAATGGCACAATTGTTTGTGCGAGAATACCAAGGTAAATTGATATGAAGATAAAAGTATTGTTGGCCGACGACCACACCATTGTACGGGACGGTCTGCGAGCGTTGCTTGAGAACGAAATGGACATTGAAATAATAGGCAGTGTAGCCAATGGACGGGAGGCGCTCTTGAAATCCCTGGAGTTGAAACCCGATGTTGTAGTGATGGACATTGCCATGCCTGAGCTTAATGGAATTGACGCTGCTGAACAAATTCGCCTGGGAACTCCCAAGACCCAGGTGGTGATCCTCTCGATCCATTCAACAGCGGAGCACATTTATCGTGCCTTTCGTGCTGGAGCATTGGGTTATTTATTGAAGGAATCCGCTGGGAGTGAATTAATAGACGCGATCCATGCGGTGCATAAAGGTCGTCGCTACCTGACCCAGAGAATTGCAGACACCGTCATGGATAGTTATATGCTTCAACATTCCAAAAGCCCGCTGGAAGAACTAAGCCTGCGAGAACGCGAGGGTTTTGCAGCTTGTTGCGGAAGGTTTGCCTTCCGCCGAAATCTCGGTTCGATTATCCCTGTCTTTGCGTACGGTTGAGACCTATCGCTCGCGGATAATGCATAAATTAAACTTACATGATTTATCAAGCCTGATCCGTTTTGCCATCGAAAATGGGTTGGCCACTCTGAAATGATTGCGTGTGAAATTTATATCATTAACGTGATGACATTTTTTCTGTAACGAATCAATTTCTTGTAACAGGAAGAGGGAGAGCCTCTGAATTCAAAACCAGAAGCTCTCCCTCTTTTGCTGCAGAGGGCTTGCTGTAGTAATTGCACTACAGGATTTGTCGTACTCTGCCTGACAGCCTTATCCGAAATCCCTGTTCTAATCAAACCAGAATAGCTCTTCCAGATCCAGTATTTTTCTGACTTGCCTCTGTATCATGAAAAGATTGATGCAGTTAGAGCCATGTAAATTGTCGAGATTGGAGAATAATTAGGAAGAATAATAAACGATGGCCTTCGGCAGTCCTGGTACCTGAAACGAATTCTCCTGCTGTGTAACAAAATGAAGTATTGAAGAGTCAATTGCGCGATTTGGTTGAAATCACCGTGCAATATTTCTGTAACTGGCAGGGAAAAAATGAACCTAATCCAAGAAAACGACCTGGAATCTCCAAATTTACATCAACGAAAAGCTGTTGTCTTAAATGGCGTTGAGATATTTATTAGCGACAATGAAGAATGTGCCAATAAATTCTTGGATTTTATAGAGCAGGTGGTTTACCTACTTGAATTAAATCTGCACACTAATGGGGGTGCAATTGAGTTGAAGGTTGTCATTGATTGTGCTTTAAACAAACCACCCTACAAAACAGTTTTCTTGAGCGGTTTATTTGATCAAGAAACAGAATATAAAATCCTCAAAGCCATCCAAGAATCAACCGATATGCTGGTTGGGTGTGACTTTGGAAAAGCGATTGCTAGAATTACTATTACTAACAATTAACTATTTATCTTCTAATGAAGAATATTTTATTTTAAAGGTAGGCAAGAACCACGTGTGGATTAGAAATGTCATGATAGGTGGGTTCTTCAAAAATATTTCCAGAAAGAATAGCGGACTCATTGATGAATGTTCAACCCATTTGGGGGTCCGTTCTTATCACTAGCTTCGTGATTTTAGGAACTCATCCTGAATATCTCTAATAATTTGTAGTAATCCCACATCAAAACTGTCGTACTATAACTGACAGCCTTTTCTGTAATCGCTGGTCTACTCAGGCTGGATAACTATTTCAACAATGTTTAAAAACCCATGCTAAAGAAATCAGATACGAGTGGAGTATCACATCATGAAACAAACTTGTATAGTAGTGGAAGACAAAGAAGAATTGCGACATCTGTTAAATGATTGGCTACAGAGTTCATTCCCAAGCATCGAATTTTTTGAATCTTCAAATGGTGAAGAAGCAGTGCAGCTTGCTTTACTCTACAAACCCACGATTGTGTTGATGGATGTCAGCCTGCCCGGTATCAGTGGAATAACGGCGACCCGTTTGATAAAACGGGTGTTGCCGCAGACCAAAATAATCATGCATACAATTCATGACGAAAAAGCCTATCACGACGATGCTGACGCTGCTGGGGCGGATGGTTATATTACCAAGAGCAAGACCCAAACCGACCTGCTCCCTCTTTTGCAGAAATTATTTGACAGTTGCTGCAATCAGGAAGAGATCTATCTCGAAACAAGGCCACGTACAATTGATCAGATAGCCAACAGGAAAATTTACTCTGCGGTCAATATCCAGGCAATTAAGGATGAATTATGGCATGCACTCGAATTGTTGGACGAACCTCGTTCGCAAAACGCCATCAACCAACTATCAGAATTCGATTCAGATTTAGGCAGTCTATTACAGGGCATGCTGGAAAACCTTGATTATCAAGAACTCCTTTCATTACTGGAAAAGATGAGATGACTTGGCGCCTTATGTCGGCATTTGATTCTTTGAATCAGTCTCCATTTGATATTCTTGTTGTGGATGATTCCCATGCCAGTCTTAAATTATTGGTTAGTATTTTGGGAAAAGCCGGGTATCGGGTTTGTCCGGCAAATAGCGGTGAACTTGCCTTGAGAAGTGTTCAGGCGAAACTGCCGAGTCTGATCTTATTGGATATCAAGATGCCAGGCCTTGACGGTTATGAGGTCTGTATGAGGCTCAAGGCGGACGAGAAGACCCGTTCCATTCCTGTGGTTTTCACCAGCGCTTTGGACAATGAAGCTGACCATGTCAAAGGTTTTGAAGTAGGTGGAGAGATCAGGCATGGTCACCACCCGTGATATCAGCGACAAACATGGAACATTGATTGTCGCCAAAGGAACGATCATCACTGATCAGGTAAAAACTGAATAATTACTTCCGATCGCAGGCGATTATTACGCCGATATTTATAGAGAGTGTCTTTTGGTCAAAATAAATTTCCTTGTGGAAAATTTGTTTTCCAATCATGAAATCTTGATTCACAGGGCTTTGTTGGCAAGTATCCAATATGCATAATCAAACTTCGCATATCTTGATCGTAGATGATAACCTTGACATGCTTGTATCAGTCAGTGATATCTTAAGAATAAAAGGTTATCAGCCGCTCTCCGTACTAACAGGCGGGGCTGCGCTTGATCAGATTGACAAAAAGCAGATCGCAGTGGCACTGATCGATCTGCATCTCGGGGATATGGATGGGTTGGATGTATTACTTGGCATCAAAATGAAATCGCCGGAGACAGAGTGCATTTTATTGACGGGCCTCGCCTCCCAGAAATCAGCTATCGAGGCGGTTCAGAAGGGCGCATTCGGTTATTTTCAAAAGCCTTTTGATATGGATCAAGTTCTGCTTTCAATTCACCAGGCGGAACAAAAAAATAAAGCGGCTGTAGCCTTGCGAGAAAGCGAAGAACGCTATCGTCGATTATTTGAAGATTCCCCTATCGCGATACGGGAGGAGGATTTTTCAGAAGTTATCCACGCCTTGAATCTCTTGAAAATAAAAGGCATTACCGACTATCGCGAATACCTCACCTTGCATCCCGATGAAGCCATGGCCTGCGGTGCAGGTATTAAAGTGATCGACGTGAATAAGGCTGGCTTAAGATTGTTTGGAGCAGGTAACCAGAATGACATCTCGTTAAACTTTATCAAACTGCTTGGGGACAGACCTCTGGAATATATTATCGAGTGTCTGGTTGCGATCTGCAATGGTCAGAATGAGTTTAGCTGGGAAGGTACTAATTGCACTCTGACAGGCAGGCGGATAAATGTACAAGTCAACTGGTATATCTCTAGTGGGCATGAAGAAACGCTGTCAAGGGTAATTGTCTCAATCCTGGATATTACCCTGCGCAAACAGACGGAAGAAAAATTAAGACAAAATTTATCTTTGCTTAGAATGGCGGAAGAAGCAGCGAAGATGGGCGGATGGAGTGTGGATCTCGAACAGAACCGCGTTACCTGGTCTGATCAAGTTGCCGCCATTCATGAAACCCCCTTTGGTTTTTCGCCTTTGGTGGAGGAAGGCATCAATTTCTACGCCCCTGAATGGCGTGAAAAAATCACCAGGGTTTTTAGCGATTGCGCGCAAAAGGGAATCCCATACAACGAAGAAATGGAGATCATCACTGCCAAAGGGAAGCGGGTTTGGGTGCAAACAATGGGGGAAGCAGTCAGGAATGATCAAGGCAAAATATACAAGGTACAAGGGGCGTTCCAGGATATTACAGAACGCAAACAGGCGGCCGAGGCATTGCGATTAAGTGAGTCTCAACTTGATCTATTCTTTGCTCAGTCAATTGATGGTTTCTTTTTTATGATGTTGGATAAACCCATCCGCTGGGATGATTCGGTGGACAAGGACCAGCAGCTTGATTATGTATTTTCTCATCAGCTTGTCACAAAGGTGAATGATGCCATGCTGGCCCAATACGGGGCAACGCGCGAGCAATATCTGGGACTTACGCCGAATATATTTTTTGCCCATGATATCGAATACGGGAAACGAGTGTGGCGGGAATTTTTTGATAAAGGGCATTTGCATGTCGATACTGACGAGCGCAAGTTCGATGGGACTCCCATCTGGATAGAGGGAGACTACATCTGTTTGTATGATTACCAGGGTCGCATTACAGGACATTTTGGCATCCAGCGTGACATCACAGGGCGAAAACAGTCAGAAGAAGCGCTGCAAGAGAAGCAAATGCAGCTTCAAGCGATCATGGATTATTCGCCGCTGCTGATTTCCATCAAGGATGTAAATGGGAATATTATGCTGGCAAATCGCAGTTTTGAGGTGCTGGATGCGCCTCCGTTAAATGAATTCGTGGGCAAAAACGTTTTTGATGTCTTCCCAGCAGATATTGCCGAGCAGCTGTGGAATAATGATCTGGCCGCCTTGCACGGCGGCACTCCGGTTCATGCAGAAGAGGTTGTCAGCCATAAGGATGGCAGCTTGCATACCTATTTAACGGTCAAGTTTCCAATTTACCTGAATTCAGATCAACCCTTTGGAATTTGCGCCATTTCCAATGACATCACCGAGCGCAAGCAGGCGGAACATCAATTACTTCTTCAAGGCGCCGCGTTGGAAGTTTCTGCTAACGCGATTGTCATCGCGGACCGCGAAGGCATAATTCAATGGGCCAACCCTGCATTCACGAAGTTGACCGGGTATACGATTCCACACGAGGTATTTGGACGTAATCCCCGTGACCTGGTCAAATCAGGCAAACAGGATCAGCGATTTTATAAGAAGCTTTGGGAAACCATATTGTCCGGCAACCCCTGGCACGGCGAACTTGTAAATCGCCGCAAGGACGGCACCTTCTACAACGAAGAGATGACAATTACGCCTTTAATGAAATCCGGGGGCGAGATCTCTCATTTCATTGCGATTAAGCAGGATATAACAGAACGCAAACAGGCGGAAGGTTTAATCGAGGCACGCCTGCGCCTGATCGAATTCGCCGCCAACCATTCCGTGGACGAATTGCTTGTAAAAACTTTGGATGAAGTCTGCGAAATTACAGACAGCCCGATCGGCTTCTATCATTTTGTAGAGGCAGATCAGAAAACACTCACATTACAAGCCTGGTCCACGCGTACCATGCAAGAGTACTGCAAAATTGAAGGAAAGGGATTGCATTACGACATGGATCTGGCCGGAGTATGGGTAGACTGTCTTCGCCAAAGACAACCCGTTGTTCATAATGATTATTCCGAGCTTCCTCATCGCCGGGGACTGCCTCAAGGCCATGCCGAACTTGTGCGCGAACTGGTAGTGCCCATTTTTCGTGAAGGCTTAATTGTAGCCATACTTGGGATTGGAAATAAAACACAAAACTATGCTGAAAAGGATGTTGAAATTGTGTCTTATTTTGCCGATATAGCCTGGGAGATTTCCGAGCGAAAGCAGGCTGAAGTGGCCATTCATCAGCGCGTGATGGAACTGGAAACCCTCAATCGTATCTCACATAGCCTGCGTTCCATTTCGAAACAGGAGGAATTGCTGGCCACCGTCCTGGATGAAGCGCTGGCCATCCTGAATACCGAACATGGTTCCATAGAACTGAAAAATAAAAGCACAAACAATTTGGAAAAAATAATTACACGCGGCTGGCCCTCCCAGGTGGTTGAGCCACCTCTCAACAGCCGTGAAGGAATTGCCGGGAAAGTATTCACCAGCGGCGAGCATTATGTATCCCGCAATTTTGCAAGCGATCCCGAGACCAGGCTCGCATCACGCAACTTAATTCCAGAAAACTGGGGCGGTATTTGTTTGCCGATAAGAACCACGCAGCAGGTCTTGGGCGTCATGATCGTTTCTGTGCCAGGCGGGCGCGAACTCAACAACAATGAAATTCGTTTGCTCTCGATCTTGTCAGAAATGACCGGCGCAGCGCTGCAACGCATGCAATTATACGAACAGACTGTACACAGGCTTGAACAGTTAAATGGATTGCGCGCTGTGGACGAAGCAATTGCCAGCAGCCGTGACATGCATGTAACCCTTAATATATTATTGTCACACACCATTTCCCAGTTGAATGTGGATGCGGCTGACGTACTCCTGCTTCACCCAGGATCAAACTTGTTGGAATTGGTGGCTGGCCGCGGATTCCATACACTTCTGTTCGAGAATATCAATGTGAGCGACAGCATGGCAGGGCGTGCCATCATCGAGCACCGCTCGATCATCTCAGTAAACATGGATTCCGCCGTATTGCAAAAATATCCCCAATTTATAAAATTATGGGAAGAGGAAGGCTTTGCCAGCTACTGGTGCGTGCCTTTGATCGTAAAAGGGGAAGTCAAAGGTGTTCTCGAAGCCTATCGCCGCAAAGTATTTACTCCCGATGACGAATGGCTGAGTTTTCTTGAAGCGCTGGCTGGGCAGGCGGCAATTACCATTGATAACACCCAATTATTTGAGAACCTGCAACGCTCCAACCAGGACTTAAGCCTCGCCTATGACGCCACGATCGAAGGCTGGTCGCGGGCGTTGGATCTACGGGACCATGAAACTGAAGGACATACCCAGCGCGTTACAGACCTGACTTTGAAGCTCGCGCGGGCAATGCGAATTAATAATTCTCAGCTGACGGCGATTCGACGCGGCGCGCTCCTGCATGATATCGGCAAGATGGGCGTACCGGATTCCATCCTGCTCAAGGAGGGAAAATTAACTGATGACGAGTGGTCAAGGATGCGTCAACACCCTCAACTTGCATACAATATGCTGGCTCCCATCGCCTACTTGAATGACTCACTCGATATCCCATTTTGCCATCACGAAAGATGGGATGGCAGCGGATATCCGCGTGGTTTGCAAGGAGAAGACATTCCACTCACTGCACGCCTCTTTGCTGTTGTGGACGTATGGGACGCTTTGATCACTGACCGCCGCTATCGGCTGGCCTGGTCAAAGGAAAAGGCTTTGGAGTATATCCTCGGGCAAAGTGGAATAAGTTTTGACCCGCAGGTGGTACAGGCATTTTTTACGATCCTCTCACCTGACACCGATCGTGTGAATCAGGATCCAAACAGATTGATAGAACATAACAAATGACTGATATACAGAAGCAGGATAAAAAATATGACAAATAATTTTGCCGATCACAAAAAGACACAGACAGAGAAAGTTGATCCCGACTCCGCCCTGCGAATTCTTTCATTTGCGATTGAGCAGAGTCCTGTGACCACAGTCATCACTGACTTGAGTGGGAATATCGTCTTTGTGAATCCCAAGTTTACTGAAACCACGGGGTATACCCTGGAAGAGGCTATTGGTAAGAATCCAAGGATCTTAAATACTGGCCATACCCCGAGTTCGGAGTACGCAGTCTTGTGGAACACAATTCTTTCCGGGCAGAACTGGCATGGGATATTTCAAAATAAGAAGAAGAACGGCGAGCTGTATTGGGAGTCTGCTGTCATATCCCCGGTCAAGGATAGGGATGGCAATATTACCCATTTCCTTGCTGTGAAAGAGGATATCACCGAGCGCAAGCGGATAGAAGACGAATTGAAAGAAAACGCATCCGAATTGGAAATCTTCAATCAGCAGCTTGAAAAAGCAATTGCCCAGGCCAATGAAATGGCTGTTCAAGCTGTACAAGCAGAGGCAATGATTCGTGAAAGGGAGAATGATCTTAACGAAGCCCAGCGTTTGGCTCATGTCGGCAGTTGGCGATATGATTTTGCGACTGGCAAAACAACCTGGTCTCTTGAAATGTTCCGCATCTTCGGGAGAGACCCTTCGCATGGCGTCCCATCCTGGTATGAGATGAGAAGAAATATCCATTCTGATGACTGGCAGAGCTTTATTAGCGCATTGCGCGGTGCGACAACAGATGGAAAATCTTACGAATTGGAGATCCGCGCCAAATACACAGATGGAAGTATCCTCTGGTTATTATTGAACGGGGGGAAAGCTCCAGAGGAATCCCGATGGGTCTCCGGCACAATTCAGGACATCACTGCCCGAAAGCGAGCGGAGGAGGTCCTGCGCGAAAGTGAAGTACGGTTTAAGAGTGCCTTTCAATACTCTGCAATTGGCATGGCGTTAATTTCACCACAAGGCAATTGGTTAAAAGTCAATTCCAGAATTTGTGAGATCGTCGGATATTCCGAAGTTGAGCTTCTAACCAAAACATTTCAGGATATTACCCATCCTGACGATTTGACTGCAGATCTGGAACAAGTACGCCAGGTGTTGGCTGGGGAAATTGAATCTTATAAAATGGAAAAAAGATATATACATAAAAAGGGGCATTTTGTCTGGGTACTACTGGCTGTTTCACTTGTCAAAGATGGGGATGGCGCTCCCCTATATTTTATTTCTCAAATAGAGGATATCACTGAACGCAAGCGGACAGAGAAATTTTCCGAGGTGCTTTATGAAATATCCAAGGCTGTATATCTGACCGCCAATGTGAATGAGTTATTTAAGAGCATACACAACATCCTGTTAGAGGTCATCGCGGGAAACAATTTTTACATCGCGCTGCTGACGAATAACGGAAGAACTTTAAGCTTCCCATATTCCAAAGACGAAATTGATCATGGCGACTGGCCGAACATCGATGTGGATGACTCACAATCCCTGACTGCGGAAGTCTTGAATTTAAAACAATCACTATTTCTGAACGAAACACAGCTCCATGACCGTTATATGAAAGGCTGGGATAAAGTCACATTGGGAACCAGACCGAAATGCTGGCTGGGTATCCCATTGCTGATCAAAGGGGAAGCAATTGGAATCATGGCAATTCAAGATTATCACAATAGCGCAGCCTATTCTCAGGAAGATATCGCTTTACTGGAATTGGCTGCCTCACAGATCGCGATCGCAGTTGAACGCAAGAAGTCCGATGATGCACTGCGCACGAGCGAGGAGCGCTACCGAGCTGTGTTCGATTCAGCCAGCGACGCCATCATCAGCGCCGATGGTGCGGGAAATATTGTGGATTGGAATCTTGGCGCAGAACGAATATTTGGCTACTCGGAAATTGAAGTGCATGGTCAGCCAATTACGATGCTGTTGCCAGAGCGTTACCAGGCAGGACATCTGACCGGCATGGCGCGTATTCAAGCCAACGGGGAAAAGCACGTGATCGGGAAAACTGTTGAATTGGAAGGGCGGCGAAGCGACGGCTGTGAATTTCCTCTGGAAATTTCCCTTTCTGAATGGCAGGTGGATGGCAAGACCGCTTTTGCCGCTGTGATCCGTGACATCACCGAGCGCAAACGCCTAAAAGAAGCCCTGCAACAACAGGCCTCCACAGATGAACTCACTGGAATATTCAACCGCCGTCATTTTCAACATCTGGCACACAGCGAACTCAAACGCGCAGCCCGCCAAAAACATCCGCTGGCAATTGTTTTGATTGATATTGATCATTTCAAGGCTGTCAACGATACGCTTGGACATGCAGCGGGTGACCAGGTGCTTTTGGCTTTTACGAAAATCTGCCAGAGAAATATCCGTGAAATAGATGTATTTGCGAGGTTCGGCGGGGATGAGTTTGCGTTACTTTTACCGGAAACCAATCCTCAACAAGCATTTATAGTGGTTGAACGGATCCGCATGGCAATCACAGCACAATCGATTGATCTTGACGGCAACCTGGTCTCGATCAGCATTAGCTCAGGCATCAGCAATTTATCGGATGAAGATGAAACCTTCGACAATCTCCTGAGCCAGGCTGATCAAGCCTTATATCGCGCCAAAGAAACAGGCCGTAATAATGTCGTTCAATATATTGAATTGTAAGGACTATCTCGTTACAAACCGACAGCTGTCCTGACTGGTTATATCATCCCTAGATGTGAAAAAAATACTATGGAACATGTTGTTGCCTACCCTAACCACTATTGATGAATTGGATCATTTTGTATACGGTCTTGATAAATAGAAGTCAAAAGCCACCATTCTATTTATAACGGAAAACTGCCATTCCTAATTTGGATGGAATGCATATTCCTGCAATTCCAGTAGAAGTCCCTGTTTAGAAGGTGTGATAAAAAACTGTGTCAAATAAAGTGGAAATAACGACTTAAGTCTTGTGCTATTTTTTGAAAATCCGCTGGATATGACGATTGCAGTATCTCCTCACGCGAGCCGATAAGCAGGCGACATTAACCGCTTCGTGGAAAGGGAAATGATTCAGGATTGAAATAACGGTGTGAAAAGCATATACTAATTCAAACATATCCGATCTGTTGTTTTCGCAAAAAAAATGGAGGATAAAACCCATGCCAGAATATAAGAATATTGATAATACAACTGTAGAAGGCAGGCGCACTGCTGAAAGGCTGTTGACGCTGAAGTTTGAGTTGGATAAAGTCATCCCTGCGAAGACGGTTGACCCGACACTCCTATTGGCGACATGGAATCTGCGCGAGTTCGGCGGAACCAAATCGGGTGGTCGGGAGGATGAGCCGCTCCTCTATATCGCGGAGATCATGTCACGGTTTGACATCATTGCTGTTCAGGAAGTACGCGACAATCTGGATGCTCTCGATCAATTGATGGGTAACCTTGGCAGTTGGTGGAAGTATCTTGTCTCGGATGTTACCCTGGGGGAGCAGGGTAACAACGAACGCCACGCTTATATCTATGATACGCGCAAGATCTCCTTTGGCGGGATGGCGGGGGAACTGGTGCCTGAGATGAAAAAGGAAGGCGGTGTCCTAAAATCTGATTTCGCTTTTTCTCGCACCCCATATGTTGCGGGTTTTAAGGCGGGCTGGTTTAAATTCACACTCTGCACTCAACACTTCTATTATGGTGAGGACAAAGCTGACGATCCGCAACGCCTTCAGGAAGCAAAGGCCATTGTTCAGCTGCTAAAGAAACGCATGAAAGCCAGGGATGCCTGGGCGAATAACACCATTTTGCTGGGCGACTTCAATATCTTTTCCACAAACGATGAAACTTTTAAAGCAATTGAAATGGAAATGTTTGAAATTCCCGCAAAACTCAAAGGCACGTACACGAATGCCATTCAAGACAAGCCCTTTGATCAGATCGCTTTTCTGGCACGTGATGTCCAAGCCCAATTAGGGCTTGCAAGGGCAGGCACTTTCCCATTCTTTGATCATGTCTACCGCGACGCGGATTGGCAAACTTATCAGCCGCAGGCAACGCTGAATAAATACAAACAATGGCGCACTTTCAAAATGTCCGATCATCTGCCGCTCTGGGTTGAATTATTTGTGGACTTTGGAGATGCCTACCTTGAGAAGAAGATGAAAACGCCCGCTGGATAACCCGCAAATACAAAGTCAAGCAAACGTCATTATGCAGGTAATCCCCCACGGGATTAGCGAACAACATCCCGTGGAAAGGCAACTGTTGGCTGCACATCATCGCATGAGAATTCTCTGCGATTTGCGTCTCCTTGGATAATCCGGCAATCTCGGTTCGTTACAGAATGTTATGGTTTCAAGGTACATTTAATTTCACCCATGACCTTGTCGGGAACAATGCCCGGTAGTTGAATTTAGAAAACTGACTTTCTTGAGTCAGTTTTTTTATTTTTGATAATTGTACAAGGGGGATTAACTTTGGCGGATCCGTGGCGTGTAACATTTTGACATACTAACGACAATGACTTGATGGAATGGAGAATTAAATTAACCATCCTTGCTCAATTGTCATATCTTTGATTCGACCTGTTGTCTTCTGTTTGCAACTAATTTTACTTGTGCTCGTAAATCAACCAGAAATCATACATTCATGAAGGATAAACAAGATGAAACATATAAAATTAATAACCTTGACGCTCCTTGCCTTGACCATTATCGCTGCATGCAGTTCAACGCCGTCTGCCACCCCACAGGCCACTCAGATCCCAGTAGTAATTGCAGACGATACCACCATCGCTGAAGGACGCGTTGAGCCCGTTCAGTATGCCGAAATCGCTTTCAATACCAGCGGGATTGTTAGTGAAATATTGGTAAAGGAAGGCCAGGTAGTGGAAAAAGGCCGGCCATTGATCCGTCTTGGGAATGGATCGGATACAAATTATGCCACTGCACAACTTGAACTCGCCAGTGCTCAGAAGGCGTGGGATGACCTGCAAAATTCAAGAAACGCCGACTTTGCCCAGGCGGTCATTACATTGAAGAACGCCCAAGAAGCAAGTGAAGAAGCGTATCAATATCTCATATATTTAAAAACTGATAAACAGATCCCGCAGAACGAAATCCAAAGGGTTTTGAGAAACACACCTTTTGGATATCAATATGAATCCAGGAAAACCAAAGGCTTTAAAGGACCCGCGCCACAGGACTGGATCATTGAAGCCGAGAACGACCTTGCATTGAAAAAAGCTGAGCTTGAAAAAGCACAACTTACCTATGACCGTCTCAAGGATGGCCCGGATGCGGAACAACTCCCGTTGCTCGAAGCGCGCCTCAATGCCGCGAAAGCCGGTGTTGAGGCTTTCGCGGTGGTTGCCCCGTTCGATGGTATGGTGGCTGAATTAACCGCAAAGATGGGCAGCTCGATTAATGCCGGCGAAACCGCTGTAACCATCTCAGACTTCTCAAGCTGGATCATTAAGACCAGGGATGTGACTGAGATCGATGTTGTCAAGTTAAAAGAAAGCCAGCCTGTCATCGTTAAATTTGATGCCATACCTGGCAAGGAATTCAAAGGTAATGTACTCTCCATTGGCGAAAATTTCTCTGAAAATCAAGGAGATGTAGTTTATGAAGTCACGATCTTATTGGCAGATACGGATCCAGCCATACGCTGGGGCATGACTGCTGTAGTCACGTTCAGATAATCACAAAAAAATTCAGGATGAACTTCTCTTGAGTTCGTCATTATTAGAAAGAGACCATCATGGCTATCTCATTTTTCAAACAGAAAATCGAGGACAATCAGAACGGCGATCGTCCCATCATAGACCTGCGGGAAGTCAATAAATACTATAGGACCGCAGTCGGTGACTATCACGCGCTGGAAGGCGTAGACCTGCAAATTAAAGCCGGCGAGTTCGTCAGCATTATTGGAAAATCTGGTAGCGGCAAAACCACCCTGCTCAACATGATCACAGGCATAGATCGACCCACAACTGGAGAAGTCTGGGTCAATGGAACGGCTGTGCATGATTTGAACGAAAACACAATGGCACGCTGGCGTGGAAAGAGTCTGGGCATCGTCTTTCAATTCTTCCAATTGCTGCCCATGATCTCAGTGATTGAAAATATCATGCTGCCAATGGATTTCTGCCGCACCTATCCAATACACGAACGCCGTACTCGTGCGATGGAATTATTGGAACTTGTTGAACTCGCAGATCATGCCTACAAACTTCCCACCGCACTTTCGGGCGGACAACAACAACGTGTGGCAATTGCCCGCGCATTGGCAAACGATCCGCCTGTGATCATTGCAGATGAGCCGACGGGCAATCTCGATTCGAAAACCGCCGAGGCTGTATTCTCCTTGTTCAATAACTTGATCGCCAAAGGCAAGACCATCATCATTGTGACACACGACAGCGGACTGGCAAAGCGCACCCATCGCACAGCTCTGATCGCTGACGGTGAAATCGTCAATGAGTACGTTGCCAAAGTCATGCCTAATCTGACAGCTTCCCAATTGTTACAAGCCACAAAAACCGCAAAGCTGCAGACTTATAAGGCGGGCACAATGATCCTTTCTGAAGGCACGAATGCGGAAACCTTTTATATCGTTTCTAAAGGAACTGTGGAAGTGATCCTTCCGCGTAAAAACCAATCGGATGTGATCGCGCTTCAACTTGGACCAGGGAAATGCTTTGGCGAGATGGAGTTTTTCCACGAGAAGAAGCATCAAGCGTCCATCCGCGCATCTGAGGGCGGACCTGTTGAGGTGCTTGCCATCGGATATGGGCAATTGTCAGAATTGCTGAGCCAGTCCGAGGTTACGCGTGAGACACTGCATCAGTTGGCGGACAAACACGAAGGTGAGAATCTATCCCTGCGGAGAGCATTCTAATGGGCAGCCGCTGGATAAAAGTCTGGGCTGACTTTTCGGGCAACCGCGGGCGGACTTTCCTGATCATTATGACGATCGCGGTCGGGGCGTTTGCAGTTGGATTCAACAGCAACCTGGGCTTGTACATGAACGAAAGCATGGATAACGATTTTCTTTCCGCGAATCCATCCGAGGCACAGGTGTATGCTTCGCCACTTACAGATGGAATGGTTAAAATTGCCCGTTCTGTGCCGGGCGTGGATACAGTAGAAGGGGTGGCTTCAACCAGTGCCTCAATCATACGACCTGATGGAACAAAAGTTAATATTAGTTTCACTGTGGTTAAAGATCCCGGCAAATTGACTTTGAACCTCCTCAAGCCCGCAAAAGGGGAGACCGATATTCCACATTACGCGGATAAAGAAATCATTATTGACGCGAGTGCAAAATCTCTTGGCTATCATCCCGGCGATACGATCCTGTTGGAACTGGGCAATGGCAGGCGGCGTGAAGTTAAGCTGGCAGGTTACGTTCATGCAGTCACAGGATTCCCATATAATCTATCAAACCAGGTAAATGCTTTTGTGACTCCCGACACTTTGGAATGGCTCGGTGGTGATATTTCCAGCTATGGCCAGTTGGAGATCAGCGTTTCTGAAAACCAGACCGATCAGGCCCATGTGACAGAGGTGGCGCAGGCGGTGGCAGACCGCATGGAACGCGCGGGTGCAACCGTGTATTTTGTGAGTGTTTATCAACCGGGCCACCATTTTGCCTACAACATTACACAGGGTGTTTTTTTTGTATTGATCGTGCTGGGGTATCTCACGGTATTTCTGAGCGGATTCTTGATCGTCAACACGGTCACTGCTTTAATGACCCAGCAAACACGGCAGATCGGAATCATGAAAGCCACGGGCGGAAGCATGATCCAAATCTTTGGGATGTATCTTGTGCTGATCCTGAGTTTTGGAATTGGTTCATTATTGATCGCGATTCCTCTGGCAAATATGGCTGCTGAGATCATTGGCGGCAGAATGGCAGAATGGTTAAATTTCTATCCCGTGCCATTCAAAGGATACACATCAACGGTAATACAACAGATCATTGTCGCGATGATTGTGCCGGTACTGGCAGCCATACTACCGATCTACAATAGCGTTAAGGTCACAGTTCGCGAGGCATTGAGCGACTACGGTCTTGGCGGTAATGCCACGGTCAAAAAAGAATCTGTCAGCAGTAACGCGCTAATCATTCCGCGGCCAATCCGTATCTCGGTTCGCAACATGATCAGACGCAAAGTAAGGCTTGGCATCACCCTGTTCACCCTGGTGTTGGGCGGTGCGGTATTCATTGCCGTATATAACCTGTGGGCTTCGTTCGATAAGACCATTGAAGATATTCAAGGTTATTTTCTTGCCGATATTAATATTGCATTTGATCATGGTTATCGATTTGATAAAGTTGCAGGAATCGCAAACAATATCGCTGGTGTGGAAAATTCCGAAGGCTGGTTGGAATTCCCTGGCACCCTCAAGATGGGGGCTGGAGAAACGGGAACACAGATTCTTTTCGTTGCCCCTCCTTCAACATCCACCTTGATTGATCCGATCATCACATCAGGCCGTTGGCTTGAATACGGGGATGAGAATGCGATCGTGATTGGCAATCATCTGCTTAATGTTTTTCCGGACCTTAACGTTGGTGATTGGATAACGATTGAGGCGAACGGCAAGGAAACAGACTGGCATATTGTCGGGACGTACAGCATAACTGGGAATGTCAGTCCACCCCTGTTATATGTTAATTATGAATATCTCAGCATGTTGGTCGGCGAACCAGAAATGGCATATTCTCTGCGAATCGTCACAGCTCAGCACGACTCTGCCACGCAAAAGCGTATCAACGATCAAATCCAGGCAGCTTATGAAGCGCACGGCATCCAAATTCAATCCACTCAGTTGGGAGCAGACTTTATTCGTGATCAAAAAGCGCAGACAGATATTCTCGTTTACTTTATGCTGGTGATGGCGAGTCTGATCGCAGTGGTCGGTGGGCTGGGTTTAATGGGAACCATGAGTATCAATGTGCTCGAGCGTACACGCGAAATCGGCGTGATGCGGGCAATTGGAGCAAGCAACGGTGATATTCAAGCCATTGTCATCACCGAAGGCCTGTTAATCGGTGTTCTCAGTTGGGCGGTTAGCATTCCGATTTCCATTCCGATCACCAGCGTGCTTTGTTATGGTGTTGGTGTGGCGATCCTAACCGCCCCTATGCCGGCGGTATACGGTGCAAGCGGCCTCATCGCCTGGCTGATCTTCACCATCGTACTCGGAACATTAGCAAGTGCTTTACCCGCAGGACGGGCATCACGGTTAACCGTGAAGGATACACTGGCTTATGAATAGTTCAGGCATGTAAATAAAAAACTACACGCCTTTTTTCTGAATACTTACAGCATCTTTGTGTCAAAGAAATATCCAGCTGTTTGAGAAATACCCGCTTTAGATTCGAAAACGGTCGATATAAGATAATGTGTGATCTTTCATTGGCCCAGATTGGGATTGAAGATCCAATTGGTCAATCCCATCATGGCGGCTTGATCCAGGTAATGCACCTTTATTCCAAAGCCCGCGCATAGTCCACTGATCCCGTCCCACCAAGCCAGGCCTTCATTGCCTGGAAATACAAATTCCAATACGGTCCGCCGAACAAAGGGCAGTGGTACTTCCTGCACTGCCAGCAAAAGTCCCTGATACAAAATATCCAATCCTTCCACTTGCGGGGTTTTCCAGACCCGGACAAGTTTTTGAAACTCCAGTCTTGGTTCAGGATCAGGCCAGAATAATTGTAAAAGCCTGAGAGTCCAGCCCGGCTGCATGGATGACAGGATGGCCTGGTAAGCCTCCTGCGGACGCACCTCGGGACGATCCGGATCCGCATACAGTTCGGCAAATACTCTGCGGGTATCATCGTCGCCGATCAATGCCGCGTGCGGGCCGGCCTGGGTGAATCCCTTTGAGAGTACAAAGGTGCGGGTCGAACCAATGGTCTCGCCGGCCATTACAGCAAACCTTTGAAAAGAGACTCGGGAAGATTGAGATCCGTTGCGCGAAATCCTGGGCGCATGGGACGATTGCCGGTCGGCTGCAACCCTTTCCCTGGTTCAAAACGAAACAAGGGGGAGAAGGATGGACGGGCCGCGGTACGCTCCACAATGGAAGACACCTCAACCACCTCGCGCACGATCTGCCCGTGCTGCGGATTGCGTTCAATGTAGATCGCGGCTGTGACCGCCTCCGCGAAGGACTGCGCGATCTGGAACTCAGACATGCGGGCCGCGTCCGGGTGAGCCTGCACGACCTGAAGGAAGCGCGGCCAGACATGCTCGGCGCTGGTTGCGTGGATGGTGAAGGCGGAATGTCCGTGCCCCGTGGCAGCCGCGCGGATCAACTCCCAGGCTTCCGCGCCGCGCGCTTCGCCGATCACGACCCCGTGCGGACGCGATCGCAGAGCCGCGCGGATCAGGTCATACATCGTGACGGCCGGCGGGCCGCCGCGGATCTCTGGGCGCGTGATGGTGTAGACGATATTGCTGGTGTCGCTTTTGCCATCGCCATTCCAGCCGTTCAGGATGATCTCGTTGCTGTCCTCCACCAGAAATAAACGGATCGCGCCGCGCGGGTAATAATCCAGCATCTCCTGCAGAATGCGTTGCCCGACGAAGGTCTTGCCTGAACCGGTTGTTCCCGCAATGACCAGTGTCCCGCCATGCACCATCACACTTAATAAATAGTTCGCGACGTCGGGAGTCAGGATGCCATCGCCGCCTGGAAAATCCTTTGGATCAAAGCGCGGGCGCGGGATGGGCGGGAGTCGTTTCTGGCAGAGCATGGCCAGACTCCCGTGTGTGAGATCCGTGGTCGTGCGATAGTTCGAGATGCGCAGGGTGATCGTGTCTCCATAGGGGGAGGCCGGCGCCATGATGTAATTGATGCGCACGCCCTTCCTCCGCACGGTTCCATCTGCAAGCGGGACCATCACTTGCAGCATGGCATCCGCGATCGGATAATCGGGAGTCGGCGCCCGCTGCCCGGCTCGATCGATCATGACGCGCAGGGCATCCCCGATCCCATCGGGCGCGGCGCCCGTATGTTCCCAGCCTTTCGAGGTCGTGTACACATGGATATGCCCGAGATTGATAGCGATGTCTTCAATGTCGGGTCGCGCGATCAGTTCAAGCAACGGTCCCAGGCCGGATAGATCCCCGATCAGGCGCAGGATGTATTCAGCAGGCAGGGAGACGCCCGCGTCAACTGCGCGCAGCCGCATTTCTTCAAATACAGTGCGCGCCAGGGTCTCGATCTCGGTTGAGCTCATGCTTTTCTGTCTGGACTCGGTCGCCTTCCGCGCGCGGCCTTCCAGAGCCAGAATGCTCCACCAGTGTTCCAGTTCCTCCGAAGATCTTGCATCTGCAACCGGCTTCATTGTTTTTCCAGTGATATCGAACATGGCTATTTTCTGAACCAGCCGCGTTTTCTGATCTGGTTGGGTAACAGCCCAACCCGCGCCGCGCCTTCACGCACGGCAGGCACAAAGTGTGCCGCGAACCCCAACAACGAATCCACGAACGGACCGAGTTCCTCCAGCTTCTCCTTCTTATATCTCCAGATCAAAATATCATCGCGGCGGTCCGAGTTGACCGCCTGCGCGGCAATGCGCGGGTCGACCACAGGCAGTATCCCGTTCGGGATCAGAGCCAGTTCGATCCTGTCTTCGGCCAGCGCCTGTTGCAGCATTTTGTGGGCGGACTTGAATCCATCCCCGACCACCTGGTTGTAGCAGAGCTTAACCCTGCTGCCGATGAATTCATGCGCGCTGTTTTTTCCAACCACACCTGCCAGTGAATTGATCATGCGCGCGATCCAGCGACGGGTCTCCGCCAGGTCCGGGATCTCAGGTTTGATCACGATCGCGATGCCTTCGGCGGCCTTCAAGGCGGCGCGGTGCACGACATGCGCGGGATTGATACCGACATCCATGATGACCACACCGCCGGCCGCGACACCTGCTTCGAATAATCCCTGGATGACCTCGGCCACTTTTCCTTCCTGTTGCAGGACTTCATCACCGAGATCGTCGGTGATCAGGCCGGGCAGGACGCGCAGGGTCGGTAGATTTTCAAGCGGTGTGAACGCATTCAAGTAGGCCGCTCCCGAAGCCACATCGCTCATGACTCCTTTTCCAGCCTTTGAGATTTCGCGCCGCAGCAATCCGATCATGGTGGTGTTGACCCGTTCCAGGCGCATGTGATATTGCAGCGAACCGGCGTTGCCGTCGGCATCCACCAGATAGGTTGTGATGCCGGACAGCGCCAGCGCGACCGCCAGATTAACGGCCACGGTAGTCTTGCCCGTGCCGCCCTTTGGGGATGTGATCGCGATCTTGCGCACCGCCATACCGGATTGAATGCGGGCCGACATGTCAGTGCCTAGTACCGCCCGGCGATACTGATCGTCGGCGGCCAGGTTGCCGGCATCCGCCCTGCGCAGTTCTTCATATAAACGATTGATATCCACATCCGATGGCGGATACGCAAAGGCCGGCACACCGACACCGTTCGCCCAGGAGGACATGCCATCTCCGACTCCCGCGACCACGAAGATCAATTTGCCGCGTTCGGCGGCCTTGATCAGACTCTCGGGCGAGACCGATGATTCCGGAGAGACCACGACCACGGCCCGAAAATCGAACAGGTCCAGATGCTGGGGTGAGAAGGCCGCGATCTGCGCAATGACCGAGTGTCCCTGTTCGGCCAGCTGCATGTTCAGACGCGAAGTGACGGTGCCCGCGCCAAGCAGCAATACCTGCATTATCGTCCTCCCAAAACTTCCGACCGATCCGCCTGGAAGAGATCCTCGAAGTCCCAATAGGTGAAGCCGGCGGTGGGTGCCTCATCGCTGCGCGCCATCAGGGATACGACCAGTCGATCGCCCTGCTGCAGGGCAAGCGACAACACTTCGCGGCTTGCATTGGGTACCAGCAGCATTAACATGCGCGCCTGGGTCATGGTTGAAAAAGAAGAGTCAGCGGTGCTTCCATCCGTGGACTGTGTTACAGCGGGCAATCCCTGGACGGAGATCACGCGCACGCCCATTGGAAACAGGTCCTTTGCCAGCGGCGGCAATGCGCGCGCGAGCGCCTCCGTCTGTTCCACTTCTTCGGGCATCGGCGTGGCTGTGGGCTCCATTCCCGCAATGATAAATTCCGGGACGGCAGTCGGTGTGGTCATCTGCTGCGGACGGCTGCTGATCACAACGGTGATGCCCACCAGGTCACCAGGCAGGAACGACTCCACATCCGGCGCCACCAGATTCATGGCATCCAGCGGCAGTGGAAATAAACTATATCCGGGGTATTTCGCGAGCACTGCCGAGAGTCGGGTCCCCTCCGCAGCCTGGGCCAGGATGGTGGTGCGGAAGATGGGCTGACCGCTGAAGATCGGCTGCGCGGCCACGCCGCCGACCACCCCGGCTGCTTCATCTGCAGAAATATACAAGGCGGCGTTGTCATCCTGAAAGACGGTGCGGGCGACAACATCTTCAGCAGTGATGACATCCCCGATATTCAGATCACGCGCCGCAGACAATATTTCCAAAGTGGGCGGGCGCTGGGCGGCTCCCAATGCGTTCAACGCAAAGAAAGCGGTCAGGAAAATTGCGACAGAGACACCGAGCACCACCAGGTTGATGCCGGTCGAGGCAAATCGTTTAAGCATTTTGATTTCTCCAAGTTTGGGGTTTCCAGGGCAGGCTGCTCTGGGTGATGATCTGCTGGCAGGCGGGTGTATCGGAAATGATTTCTTCCAGACTTTCCAGTGTCTGGTGCAGGAGGCCGTATACCACCGCCAATACAAATTCCGTGCGCAGATGCGCCGACTCGAACAGGGCGTTATGCACCTGAGCGGTCGCTCGCGCTATATCCATGACCTCCGCATCAGCCAATGCTTCGGACGAGATACGCGGCATGTCAGGAAAACACATTTGGATCAAGTCCGTCAGATCGGTTTGAATTTGCTGGGGGGATGGTTCGGGTACGGCTTGCGCGGGCGGGTCGAGCAGATCTGCAACTGAAGTATCGGGATCGACGCGCAGCTGCTCCACTGCGCGTGATAACTGTTTGAGGCCGGCTTGAAAACCTTCCATCAGGCGTGCCTGCGCCTGCGGAGGCAATGCGGCGACCGCTTCGACATTACGCAGGGAGACATGCTTTCGCATCTCAGTTGGCAGGCAGGCCAGCACCCGCTGACGGCGTTCGCGTTTGGATTGGTATGTTTCGCTCATACCTGCATGATATGAAATTACGCGGGAGGGTATTTGGCAGGTGTCGCTAAGGAACGCAAAGCGGACGGATGCCTGTTTTGCATCCGCCCGCTTTGCATTGGATATTCTTTTTATGGTAGGAGTTTCTGGTTTCCGACGGGGTTGCCCAGAAGTTTTAAACCCTGGAAGGCAGCTCCGATCTTGAGCAGGGTCTCAATGACCGGCAGTACTTTCATGATCACCTCCCAGAAGATATTCAAGAAATTCGCAAGGTTATCCACGGGAGTCGGGTCTCGCTCCAGTATTTCCTTATGCAATACTGCCAGGTTTCGTTTGACCTTTTGGCGTTCCATATCGTAGGTCCGCGCACCTTCTTCGGATAATTTTCCATTTCGGCACCAGTTCAGAACATCATCTCCGATCTTTTCACAGATGGCGTGGATCCTGCGAAAGTGTTCGGAATCCCTGAGTTGGTCCGTCGTATACACATGCTGCATGAAGAACCCATGATCCCTTTTTTAAATGGATCTTTGCCGAAATCTGATTCAGTTCATATTCGACGAGGCTGAATTTTTTTGTAATACTCAGGGAGTCCTGATTCATGCTCTACCTCTCATCTTGACCTAAAACTTGTGAATGCAGTATAGATGGCAAGATGAAAGGAGTCGATTGATATAAACAGGGGGATATGGGTGGGCAGATATGACCATTCAATATTATTGCTACAGTATTTCTTGCACACATATCGTTTTGCGATCATGGCTGGCTCATTTTACATAGCACCCATTTTGACCACTAGCGATCAGAGTTTTCTTTGATCCCATCTCTGGATCAGCATAAAAATAATTACAACACAAATCAACCCGAGAACACTGGCTTCCAGCCCAAATTGACCGCCAGTCAACCATACTGGAACTTCGTTAAAAACGGGCTTCAACAACCCCGATTGATCTGTACCGCTCACACCAAAGCCAAGCAACCCGCCTTGCACTAAATTCGCCATAAAATGCAGACCGAGCGGCATGGCAAGGCCTTTGGTGCGGAGGAATGCCAATCCAAACACGAGCGATGCGATAAAAATATTGATACTTGCCAAAAATTTTACCTCACCCGTCATGCCTGGGTTATTCAAATGAGTAAGCAGGAAATACCCTGCCATGATCAGTTGGGCTGGCAGTTGACCGAGTCCAGCGATAAGCCGTTGAAAAATAAAACCCCGAAACAACAATTCTTCTGCCAGCGCAACCCCTGCAAAGAGCAATACAGTTGAGAGTAAGGTTGAGAAGCCGTCAGGATTCCATTGCCAATGCACCCAGCCAAAAATCCACAGGACGAGCGCGGGAACAAGCATGAGCGCAGAACCAACCAAACCGCCTAAATAAAGTTCCTTGAACCAAAGCGCATTGAATTTTCCCAAAAGTTCAGCCAGTGGTCTTCGGCGCAGCAACTGACAAATCCACGAGGCAAGCAATATGATGACAGCTTGCAACCCAATGGAGACATCCATGGAGTTTTGCTGCGCTATTATTAAAGTTGGCACAAGTAACGAAGCCAGTACAAGAAAGAAGATAAGGATCCACCAGCCATTGCGCAACTGGCGTTCAGAATTCAGAAATGGATTGATTAACATAAGACACCTTCATATTCCGGGTGGAACCTTGTTATGCGCTACACAGACTCAGCAGCACGTTTTTCCCATTGTTCAAAGTTGACACCTTTAATCAGAAGCCATAAGGGGAATGCAATTTCGAGAAACGCAAGGGAACCGATCGAGGTGAATAGCGCTTTGTATTGGGGGAAAAGCATAGTCCCAAAATCCTGGGCAAAATAACACAGGGATACAATAAGCAACAAGACGCCCAAAAATTTGGGGAGGTAGCCTGACTTGTACACCAGGTAACCAAACACCAAAAGATGCAGCCCAAAAAACAATCCCCAAATCAGGGTTACGGATTCGTGAGCATTGAGAAATATAAGCACGAGTGCCTGCGATTGATCAGGCGAGAATACTGTTAGATATCCTGCGCCGCTTATAAGCAGCAAGACAATAAAATGATTGAGCAGATTGATTCCCTGAATAACCGTCATTGCCAATCGGGAAAACGCTGCAGCCAGAGAAAGAGTTTTGTTTACTGGCTTGACTAAAACATAGAGGAGCACAGTCAACACGATCTCGATCAAAAAGACGATTGAGTCGCTGACCATGCCAGCGCGGAATAACCCCTGGGAAGCCATGATATTGTTGGCTGTTGCTGCAGCATCGCCAGGCACAATCAGTGTAGTGGGAATGTATAGCATACTGAACGGCGCCAGCACAACGATCAGCAAAGTTAGGATTGCCGCAATTCTGGCGGTCATCTGGATTGAATTTGTTTTTATGGTTGTATTCATGGTTTTCTCTTTTTGTGAATGATATTAATTCTGTTACTCTTTAGCCGATTCAAAAACGAACGCAGCCGAATTGAAGCCCTTGACGATCAACCACACGCCGATGGACATTTCCCACAGACCGCCTGGAAGGGTGTGGAGTAGTTGTAGATTGAAGCCCAAAACTTCCAGCATGGATCCAAGCAGAAAGCTCACGTAGCCAATGAAGCCCCAGATGACGAAAAACTGCGGCACCAATTTTGCGCGATAGAACCCGTAGCAAAGTGATAAGCCAGCCATCCCTAAAGCGACCATGCCGATCTGGTAGGTGTAAGCCTGCGACTGAGCGAACAGCGTGCTCAAGGATTGAAGATAGGGAATTTCAGAAGCGCTGGCTTTCAGGAACTCAGCACCCAGCGGGATTTGAAGCAAGATAAATAAAGCCGAGACAGCAATAACAGCAGCTTCGACGAGTCTGGCGCTAAGGTAACCAAGCGCAACACGCTCGTTGTTTTGCTTGAGGATCGGGAACATCATCACGCCGTGAGCGGCGTCACCTGCGGCGGCGATCACCCAGAGCAATGCACCGATTGCGATCATCATGCTCCTGGCAGAAACCGTGTCAAGCTGACCTGGCGCACCAAGCACCGAACCTGCAATACCTACAATAAACCCCATGATGTACAGCGCTCCCACTACTTTTGCCGTCGTTCTGTATGTGTTAACTTTTGTATCCATAATATTTTCTCCTTTGATTGAATAAACTTGATTGACCGAGATGAGGGGCATGCCCAGATCTCTCACTTTGCGTAGCAACCCGTATAGGGCTGGCTGATCAGGCACAGGTCCAGAAAGAAGCGTTTTTCCATCCGCTTCGAGGGTGATGGAAAAGCCGTCAAACCAGTCTGCCCACTGATTGCCCAAGTGCCCTTCGATCCTGATTTGATATTCCTGCGCCATTGCCTTTCACCTTTTGTTTGAATTAACGTGCGCGAAATATAACGGCAATGAGTATTGCCGTTTAGAACCAAAAGTATTGTTTGAAGTATTGTTTAGGGGATTAGAACAAACCCAGCTCGCGGGCACGTGCCACGGCTTCGGTGCGGCTTTTTGCCTGCAATTTGCCAAAGATGCGCAGGTTATGACCTTTGACCGTGCTCAATGCCAGGAAAAGTTTCTGGCTTATCTCGTCATTTGAAAGTCCCTCAGCAACGAGACGCAACACTTCCAGCTCCCGCTCGCTCAACGGGTCGATCAACGCTTGAGGATTGGCAGGCTCGGGTTTTGTTTTTTCAAAGGCATTCAGCAATTTATGGATGTAGTTGTTGAGCCTGTCACCTGCACCCGCATGGCTTAATGCTGTCAGCATCTCCGCCATTACTTTGCCTTCATTCACAAAAAAGCGGAAGTAGCCTTCTGGTTCAGCCAGGGTCAATGCGTGTTTGAGGGAGGCGAGTGCTTGCGATGGTTCTCCGTGTGCATGGAAAGCGAGCATTTGCACCGTCAGGATCTCAAGCATGCTGCCCATTCGCTTTGCATTTTCGGCTGTCTGCAAAAGGCGCGACAACAATCCCAGCGCATCCAGAATTTTATCTTCTGATGCAGTGCTTTGATATTCAGCAATCAAAACCCGCGAAAGAGTGATATGTTCGAATTCGCGCAAATAACTGAGTTCATCGTTAACTTTAATTCCATGTTCGCGCACCCAATCTTGCGCCTTGGATAATTGTCCCTGCTTGAGGTAGATGCGCGCCTTCAGCGCTTCGACAGGACGCGTGTTGGGAATAGGCGTGCTGATATATAAACGTTTGGCTTCATCGAGAAATTCAAGCGCCACATCTAAATCGCCCTCTGAATCTTTAAAACGAGCTTGAGCAAGACTCAGGCGATATGGAAAATCTACGAGAGTTGACTGCTTTCCCAACTCAATGCTTTGCTGAAAATATTGCGCAACAGATTCATCATTCCCCATTTCATGATGCAGCAATGCCAACCCCAAATGATGATGGGCTAATATCTGATTCACTTCGCTGCCATACGTGGATGCATGTTGCAGCGACAGTTCATAAGTCCGCAGCGCTTCGCGGAGATGTCCCTGCGCTATTTGGATTTCCGCCTTGCCTGACTCACTGGCAATCGAAAAAATATAATTTCCAGCCTTCAATGAACTATCGATCCAATCGCTCATGGATTTGCAAGCCGCATCCAGATCACCGCTTGCCCAATAGGTGCCACCCAGCATCGCTGCGGCTCCAGCACGCATGAATTGATCTCCTTCGGGGGCAAGCTTGATCGCCAATTCAGCATACTTGACCGTGGCAGAGAAATCGCGCCGCGTCTGTGCATTGTAGGCGCGGGCAAAAGCAATTCTGGCGGGCAGCGTTTGAATCTCTTTTTCATCCACGACAACCATCGCTTCGGATGAACCTTCGAGACACAACTCAGCATCCCGCAAACTGGACTCGCTGGACTCTACATCGCCTGCATCCATGAATGCCCAACCGATCTGCGTGCATAACACGGGACGAGTGCGGATCAGACTCTCTGGTAGCTGCTTCACCCACCCAAGCCAGGCAGCCGACTGAAAGCTTTGATTCATTCCCTGCCAATATTTTTCAGCCAACCCAGCTCCACGACTGAAGTCTCTGGCAGCGATAGCGTGTTGAAATGCTTCAGCCTCTTCACCATTCTGTTCATACCATTCACTGGCACGGACGTGATGTTTGGCAATCTCTTCGGGCTTTAGGGTTTGTTCGTGCCGCTGACGGAGTAGATCATTAAAGAGATGATGATAGCGATACCAACGTCGGTCATTATCGAGTGCCACGATGAATAGATTGGCGCGCTCCAAAGATTCCAGTGTTTCCTGTCCAGAAACAGAAGGGTCGAGTAATACCGCATCGCAGAGCGGACCGCACAGGCGATTGAGGATGGACGTGCGCAGCAGAAATGCTTGAACATTTTCAGGCTGCTGGTGCAGAACCTCTTCGAGCAGATAGTCCAATACGAAATGATGCGCACCTGTAAATGATTGGATGAAGCTGGCGACATCGGCGTGCCCTTGCATGGAGAGCGCTGCCAGATGCAAGCCGGCGATCCAGCCTTCGGTGCGGGCTTCGAGCGCGGCAATATCTTCATCCAATAGATTTAATCCCATCACTTGGTTTAGAAATTCCGCAGCTTCAGCAGGGGTGAAACGCAGATCGGCAGTGCGTAGTTCAGTGAGTTGATCGCGGACGCGCAGGCGTGCCAATGGCAGGGATGGATCTTCACGAGTAGTGATTACCAGATGCATTTGTTGCGGCAGGTGTTCCACCAGGAAAGTCAGGGCTTGATCAACTGATTTGGAGTCAAGCAAATGGTAATCATCAAGGACGAGAATGAAATCATTGGGAATGGAATTTATTTCATTGAGCAGGGTCGTCAAAAGCGCTTCAAGTTCTGGCATTTGCGGTGATTGTAGAGCACCCAACACCCCCGAGCCGATCTCCGGGACGAGGGTCTGCAACGCCGAAATGAGATACGTCAAAAAGCGTTTGATCTCGGTATCCCCTTCATCCAATGACAGCCACGCGATCGGTCGCTTGCAATCTGAAACCCATTCGCTTGTCAATGTGGTCTTGCCAAAGCCTGCCGGAGCAGAGATAAGAGTCAGTTTATGTTTAAACCCGGTGGTTTGATTTAAGCCCGCATGCAATTGCTTCATCAAGCGGGCACGCAAAACAGTTTTGGGGCGGGGCGGAGGCATATATAACTTCGACGCTAAAATAGGCATGGACATGAATCTATTATAAAGCCCGTATGAAAAGCCGTGAAAAGATCCACTCAGAAAAATTCTTTAGATCTTATGCTGACAGCGTATGCTACTGCCCATATTTACAGGATCTAACACCCCTGGTTTGATTTCAACCTTTGCCGCAGCCTGCCATTCCTGCCTGTGAAGAAAACATCCGATGCGGTCCGCATCGGATGTTTTGACTCTTAGTACTCGACCGCCCGTTTGAGCGCCTTGGCGGCTTTTATCCAGGCTTTCACGTTACTCAACCCGGGCATCTGATTCACCTTGTTGAGTTTCGCATTCGCCTTGGTCATTGCTTCAAGCAAGGCTTCAGGATTGCGGCCGGCAAGTTCCACTACAGTATCCACCCCTGCAGCTTCGAGCAGGTCGGAATATTGTGTCCCGATCCCACTTACGCGAAACAGGTCAGCGCGGTTGACCCAGGCAAGAATGCTTTTTGTGCTGAAGCCTGTGGCTTTGGCGAGGTCCTGGCGGCCTTTTCTAGTGGCGCCTTTCTCTAACAACCCGCCTGTTCCCCGAACACCTGCTGCATTAAGCTTTGCTGCGTTGACAGGTCCGATCCCCTCAATTTCAATCAATGTAGGCATAATGTTTTCTCCTTATGAATAAGTATAGCATCAGCTTCAAAAACTTCAATATCTGTGAAGTGGGAATCACGGTGAAAGAATCTTTGGAAATGGAGTATTCACAGCTCATCAATAGGATGCGATTGAAAAGCCAGATAACGATCGATTGAAGACGCGGAACCTTTGGATGGGAAGGTGTCATGTACCGGTAGCCGCCAGGGTATTTGAACATGGAAGGTTGTCTTCCGGTTCGACATGGAAGCCGAGAGTTGGATCCCGCGCAATTTGACTCGTTCAATACAAGCTCTTTCGCGGATCGATGAAACTGAATAAAAAATCAATGAAGACCAGAAGTTCACCCCTGGGTAGAAGGGCCGTAAAAACAAGTGGTATTCCCGCCTACGTGCTTTGACAACCGGATCCGCTCTCTGTATACTCCCGATCGTTCAACCCCACCACAATCCATCCACCCCTCTTAAGCCTGGCCATCGCCGGGCTTCCTTCGTTTCAATATTAATACATAGAAAGGAGACCAGAATTAAACGATCACCACACCAATTCAACCTGAAACACATCAGGCCATCATCTGAATTCCCGGACCCTGCGAAAGATCAAGCGTACCTCCGCCATCATCTCGAAATGGGAACAACTCCATTTCACCGACACGGCGAAACCTGGCGCCGATCCACCCACCGACACGGTTCGAAATCACGGACCATGTCGGTCCTTCGCGCACCTAACCATAAACACATAGGAGGCACACGAAACCAAGTACACAACTGAATATCCACGCATTGCAAGAACGGGCGCTGTTCCTGGAATTTCCAGGCGGCGCCCGTTTTCGATTCACAGTGAGGACTCGCCGGGGTGAGAGGCCCGGTATTAAAAGGTGAAACCGCCCAGTTGCGCCTGGACGGTTTCGAGGAAGAAATAGAACACATGTTCACTAATAATAATACCACATATGAAAAGACTGTCAAGATTTTCGCGCCTTTTCGCCTGAACGCCGCAGAGCGCAGAGTGATCGCAGACGGAAAACATATCAGCACCGCGGCACCCGCCGGACGACAGCAGGGAGACTACCTATACTCTACAACCGTTACACTGCTGCGTGAAGGCATGACGCTGTATACCAGCGCGCCGTGCTGGGCGAGTGTCGAGATCCGATGAGCAGAACTCGCCCTGACGGTCCGCGCGGATGTGTGATCATGGGATCTTCCTGGAAGTATTTAAAAAATAAAAACAAGGAGACCCGTTATGAGAACCATCGCGTACCTTCTCATTCTGGTCGCGATCGCCGCCAGCCAGCCGTATACCTGGCTCTCGGATATTGCGGCCTGTACCGTCCAATCCCTGGGCGGGTAGTTCACAACAAATTATTCCGTTCAAAAGGAGGTCGTAGAAAATCTCATGGAAGATATTCTTTCCGCCGCAGAAGAGATCCTGGGCAGCGCGGTTCGAGTGGAACACCACAGGGACTGGGCCATCTTCTGGTGCCCGTTTCATAACGATGCCAGCCGCGATGGGTCTGGCGGACACCCGAACTTCGGGGTCAATCTCAGCTCGGGATACTGGAAGTGCCTGCGCTGCGGCGCGACCGGTGGATCGCTGAACAGTCTGCGCATGAAGCTTGGACAGGATTGGAAACCGGGTGTGTCGGTAATGCCGCCGACCCGCCCTCAAAAACCGCCGACCCGGGTGCAGTTTCTGGATGAAGCCGTGTCGGAAGCGCGCTCGGTTGTGCAGCGCTCTCCCGCCTGGGGCTATCTTGCAGAGCGCGGAGTAAGTCCATACACAGCGCTGGTGTACGGACTCGGATACGGCATTCCCGTTCCAAGGGTTTCCCCCGAGATCATCAGCGCTGCAAAACAGTCGCTGATGGTGCGCTCGGACGGGACCTGGTTATGGACGGGCGGGGTGGTGTATGCCGACCCGCCGATCCACCCTACTGTGATGAACGTGCGCTACATTCCCGAAGAGCAATTGCCCGGCGGCACGCGCAGCTTCAAACCTGAAAAGAACCACAAGACCTGGGGTGTTCGTACCCGGCCATTGGGCAGCTGGCGCATCCAGCCAACCACCCGCACCGTGATCGTGCTGGAGGGATTATTCGACATGCTCATCACCGCGCAGAAGATCCATCAGCTTGGACGTGATGCCGACACGGTCGCGGTCTACACCAACGGCGCCAGTCCGGCTGCGAAGATGAAGCAGTGGTTCAGCCAGCACAATGAATTTGAGTATGTCCTGTTTAGCGATCCGGATGCGGCAGGGGAGGAATGGACCGACACGCTCACCACCTGCATCCAGGCAGGCGGCGCGCAGGTCTGCGCCTTCAAGCCGCCGGACCATCTTGACCCGGACGAAGCCATCCTGAAAGGATGGTGGCCGTCCATCCTATGAACATTCCATCCCAATCGATCGGGAAGTGACTACCAGTCGCTTCCCGATCTTGTTTTCCAGGAGACCCCGCATGTCAACCCTTTCCATCATCCTCGCCGTTCCCGTTTCCATCTGGGCGGTGTGGTTTGTGATCGAGTCCATTCGTTACATCGCTTCGGGCGAATATGAGATCGACAAACGCCTGAAAGATGTCTGCCGCTAATTCCCCCCAATATTCAACCATAAGGACGGCTTCCAGCCAGGGAGCCGTCTTCGTTTTTCAAAGGAGACCCAAATGACCACAGGCAATTCACTTCTGCTTCAATCCCCTTCCGCGTATGACCAGCCCAGACTCAAGAGCCAGGCTGCGCGAGCAGCCCGCATACCGCGTGACCCAGAATCCATCCGCCTGCAATATCACCGAACTTCTGGCCGCCGTCATCGGCGGAAATAATCAGATCGAGACCGCCCAGGCTTTGATGTCCCGTTTCGATGGAAATATCCGCAGGCTGTACCAGGCTCACCCGGCCGAGCTCGCGAAGGTCAAGGGCATCAACCAGACCAGCGCGGTCCGCATCAAGGCCGCGCTCAACCTCGGGCTGCGCATCAACCTGCCGGAAGACGCGCGGCCGGTCATCAACTCTCCGGCCGACGCGGCCGCGCTTGTCCAGAATGAAATGAGCTTGCTGGAGAAGGAGTCGCTGCGGGTCATGCTGCTGGATACAAAAAACCATGTCCTGGACATCATCGAGGTGTATGTCGGCTCCGTGAACTCCTCCCAGGTGCGCATCGGCGAGGTCTTCAAGGCGGCCGTGGCCAGGACCGCCTCCGCCATCATCGTTTTTCACAACCATCCCTCATCGGACCCGAGTCCTTCACCGGATGATGTGGCAGTCACCCGCGCGATCCATCAGGCTGGCAATCTATTGGATATCGCGCTGCTCGATCATGTGATCATCGGCGGCACGCGCTGGGTCAGTCTCAAAGAACGTGGGATGGGTTTCGGGTAGGTCCAGATGGCTTTCTATCTAGGAAGACGCTCTGCCGATGACCTGATCCTGTTTCGCTCTTCAAAGATCCCCACCAGGGAGACACACGGGACTCAGTTCACATCCGTCATCGGTCCGTTCAAGTCCAGTCTCGCGGCAGGCTGGTATGCAAGATACGGCCGAAATGATCTGCGCGTTCATAGCGCGGATGAGATCGAACAACTGGCGCGCGCTGACCCGCGCATGCAGCAGGCAATCGTGGAAGAGAAGATGACAAAAGAAGAACTGTCCATCGCACTTGAGTGCAGCGCGATGGACTCTATCGAATATTCACCCGACCCTTTGCCGACCCTTCAGACGGTCTGGCAAATACAAACCAAGGAGGAACAAAATGCCCAACTGGTGTGAGAATGAACTGACCATCACAGGTCCCGATGTACAGAAAGTATTGAATGCCATCCGCTCTGAATCCGATGAAGACGCGCGTGTGCTGGACTTTGACCGGATCATCCCATACCCGAAGCACTTCCGCGAGCTGGATGAACGCAGCCTGCAGTATCAGGAGCAATACCTTGCAGTCGACAGGGATGACCCTGAGCGGCAGGTCAAGCTCGACGCGCTGGCTGCGGAATATAACGTGGAGCCCGGAACTCCCTGGCTGAAGGACGGCTTCAACTCCGGCGGGTATGAATGGTGCTGCGAAGCCTGGGGCACGAAGTGGAATGCGGTGCGGGCGGTCCTCAACATGCAAAAGGATGGCAGCGCCAGGATCGATTTCGATACAGCCTGGAGCCCGCCCATCCCGGTCATTGAAAAACTGTCTGCGCTGTTCCCAGAGCATCAATTCGAGCTGGCATATTTTGAGGGTGGCTGCGGCTTCTGCGGTCAAGCGCGCTGGGAAAATGGAAACGAACAATACCACAACCAGGGCGACTACGACGGTCCGCGCGGCGGATAACAGGAGCAGAAAGATGAACCACGAATTTGATGCCCCCTGCCTGCTTTCCTACTTCACCTGCGCTGAAGATGAATACATTGTGCTCGTCTCCCCGGGGAATTCACCTCTGGATTTTTGCCGGGCGGGGTACAGTCTCGCCGGCACGCTGGAGGTCTGGAACCCGTTTGATCTCCCGTTCGATGTGATCCTGCGCGTTGAGCATGAAGACACTGAAGCGGACACGGAACCGGATGAGGGTCTATTAACAGAGGAGTTTGAAAATTCTTCAAGACTGCATGACGACGACTGGCTCGAATACAGGATCGAGGACGATATAAGCGGCTGGGAAGGATAACCATTCAATGAGAGGGCGGCTATATGGTTGCCCTCTCATTCATTTATGGAGGAACCAATGACCACACTATTTCAAACCATGATCGAGCATCTGCTGCGATCGCACGAAGTGCTTGAACAATTCCAGGCTCATACCGATTTCCATGTGCGCTTTGACATGCCACACTACAACCGCCTAGTGATCGAAAGGCATGATGCACTGATCAGTGTCGCGCATTACTTTGAGCAGAACGGAGACCTGGTTCCTGACCCGGATGTGGAAGTGCGAATCGCTTGAATCGATGCTAACCACCCTGCGTGAGGTTCGGGCGGAATAAAATAATGATCTATAACATCAAACAAACAGCGGAACCATCATGTGGCTCCGCTGTTTGTTTCCCGGGATTTTTGAGACCACTCCAAATTATTAACCTACTCCCATGGATTGATGATCCTGACGTCTGCGCCATCGAAATCATTCACGTTTCGGGTGACCAATGTTAACTTGTAAGTAAGTGTTGTTGCTGCAATGAGCGAGTCTATTGCAGGTAAAGTGATTCCTGTTGATTCCAGGCGCGCAATGAGAATTCCCCATTCCATCAAAATATCTGTATCCAATGGAATAATCCTTCCATCAAAGCGAACCATCAAATCTTCCTTGAGCCAGGAATGCAATTCCTGTTTACGTTTCGATTTGGGTAATTTTTCAACGCCTTTGGCAATTTCCCCAATCGTGATAACGCTCAAGTAAACATCCCCAGAGTCCAGAGAATCAACGAATTCCACAACTTTCGGATTTGGGTGCTTGGCAACCAGTTCCGAGATGATGCAGGTATCAAGCAGGTATTTCATAGCTCTATTCCCTTGCGCGGCAGGGACTTGTCACGAGGCAGCTCAAGTCCAGCCAGGGGAGAGGTACGAAAAAATTCAGAAAGTTTACCCTGGGATTTACGCAGGGTCTCGTATTCGGCATATGAAATAACTACAACGGTTTTCTCGCCGTGCTTAGTGATCAGTTGAGGTCCCTGCTTTAAGGCGCGTGCGATCACCTCACTTAGTTTGTTTTTTGCATCCTGGATTTGCCAAGTTTCGTTCATTGTCACTCCTTTCTGTCTAGTCTGTCTAGCCAGATTTTACCTTTCCTTCAAACGAAAGTCAATCTAAAGGAGACATATGACCGATCCATTTTTCGAACTGTTGGTCTTGCTGTTTCAGGCAAAACTTTCAGGATCTTCTGAATTCCTGCCCTTTAAACAAACCATGTGCATGCTGAGAAAGGGCCAGCGCATTCAAATTGAGCGCAGTTCCCCCGGCGCTCCCCATGCCATCGGCTGGACGATCTTCCGCCGCACACCCAGGAAATATGTGTACGATAAAGAACCGCTCTTTCGCTTCGAACGCGGTGCGCGTCGCTCGCTCCGCGTCCGTAAAGCCTATGCCATTCACTATGCTTCGTTCGGTTCTGAACCGAGCTGGCAGGCACCGGTTCAGAACCGACTTGTACAGTAGATGGTAAGTATATAGAACATCCTCACGTCTTGTATGGGACGAAGCGGGAAAGCAATAAAAAATCGCATGAACAACAAAAGGAAAATATATGACATCAGATATTCAGGTTTCTAAACGAACGCTTGGGAGGACTGGGATTCAAGTGACTCCCATTGGTTTGGGTATGATGGAATTTGCCGGCGGCGGTGGGTTGATGGGATCGGTATTTCCCATCATTGCCCAGCAAGAGAAAAACGCGACGGTCAAGGCGGGGGTTGGAGGGAAGATCAACTGGTTCGACACGGCTGAACTTTACGGGAACGGCGTCTCAGAAACCTCACTATCGACAGCGCTCAAGACGGCCGGCAAGTCCGATCAGGATGTTGTGGTGGCCACAAAGTGGTGGCCGCTTTTTCGCACGGCACGCAACATTCCCAAGAGCATTGAAGACCGCCTGCGTTTCCTGGACGGTTACAGCATCGGCCTGTACATGGTGCATCAGCCTTTCGGATTTTCTTCAAAGGAAGCCGAAATGGATGAAATGGCAAAGCTGGTCAAGGCCGGCAAAATCCGTTCTGTGGGTATCAGCAACTTCAATCCCGACCAGATGCGTCGAGCGCATCGTCAATTGCAGAAGTATGGTTTGCCTCTGGCGGTGAACCAGGTCCGCTATAGTTTGCTTGACCGTACGATCGAGAAGAACGGCATCCTGGAAACTGCAAAAGGAATTAGGAGTAACGATCATCGCATACACTCCACTGGAATCAGGATTGCTGAGTGGCAAGTATCATAAAAATCCCGAACTGCTGGATAAGAAACCAGCCATGTGGCGGGCAGGCTGCGCCGCAGTATGGAAAAGAGTCGCCCGGCTGGTATCCGAGCTGAAGAAATTGCCCTTCGTTACAATGCCACCCGCATCCCGGGTGGCGCTGAACTGGGTGATCAATTCCCAGGGCGATAGTGTGGTCACCATTCCGGTGTGACGAAGGCCAGTCAGGCGCAGGAAAATGCCGGCGCGATGAGTTCAGGTTGTCGGTGATGAGATCGAACAACTTGGCACTCTCTCGCAAGTCGCCCGTTAATTTCTCAAAGAAAATAGTTCACATTCACAGCCCCATACCGTTCTGGTGCGGGGCGTTGATTCCTAAAAGGAGGTTCCTGATGTTTCAAAGCATTCAAGTGGATCAGGTCTTTGATATGAACAAGGCGATGGCATCTGGGAACCGTGCATCCTACTGGCTGGCGCAGTTGCGCCGACTGGCGGTACCTGTTGAAGTTCGTGGATGTGAAGCTGCGAGCGAAAACAAAGAAACAAATACTGGTGGAGACTGCCCTGGGAAATTTGAGTTTGTCACCTGCGATGGGCGTGGAGATGTCTGGCGGCTGTGGAATGAGATGCGGAACGAGCATCGCATCCACGATGATCCAGTTCCGTCATTCAGAGTCGGATTGGTCTCGTGAATTCCGGGGTTCATCCACTGGAAAAGACGATCCTTGGCTTTGTGAATATCGCGGACAGATGCAAGAATTTGAGGCGGCACTCCTGCATCAGAGTCGCGGCACATGGCGCCACCCTTGCTTTAGCAATGGGAGGATACCGTCTGCTTCTTGAATTGGTTTCAATTTTCAATTAAAGCCTCTGTTATAATTTCGGTAAGGCACTCCATTTTTTTTGGAGACAACAGCTTTCAGTACCTTTCCTGTTGAGAATAGAAGGTTGCAGAGAATAATCGTTCTTTGCAGTTCTCAGCGTCAAAGTTAAAACTTTTTCCGCCAGTCCTTTGGACTGGCGGGGCAGTTGTAAACCTGCCATTGATCCTCAACCCAAGGGTTAGGATAAAGCCTCCGCCTTTAGGCGTGAGGTTGTTTACATAAACGCAAGCCCTGATTCGTTGAAAATCAGGGGCTTTTTGTTCGGTATTGTAAGAGAGTGGAGAAAACGATTTCACTTTTGAAAGTGAGATGAGCGGGTAGAAAACTACCCTGATTTCATTTTTGTTCCTGGCCAAGAACACGTCCAAGAGCGGTCTGTTAATATCGGCTGGATCAGGATAGTGCCGGCAGGTCTGGATATAAACCCCATGAACCATGATAATCCCAGTAGGCAAAATTTAGATTGTTTTCGTTTAACAGATCAAGCATGTCAGTTACCCAGCGTGCACCGCCTGCTTCTGGCGAAAGAAATGTTGTTTGGAAGACTCCAAACTCACCGACGTTTATGGGGACATTGTTTTGTTCGCCAAATTGAATTCCAGCCAGCATGCGCTCGGCCAGGAAATCACGATCATGGCGAATGAGCTCATCCTGAGGATCAAGCTGGAAAAAATCGATCATATAGGAACAATTCGCGGGCGGAAATGTCGTCGCCTTTCATCCAGCCTTTGATCTGATATTTTGTGTCGGGTTGTACCTCAAAAGTACCTTTTATCGATTCGTTCCGCAGGAGTTTCCGGACTCTCTAACGGTCAGGAGCGGCCTTCGGAAGTGTTGTTATGATTTTGCGGCGATACCCCAAATATGACGGATCGGGATCGGGATTTTTCCAGATGATACTTTCCAGATCGATCGTGATATCCACCAGGACCTGCGGGCTTTCAGAGCCTTTTTGTGCAAGGATTTGAAAATCTCCAAAATACGCTTTCCCGGTATTATTCATGCACTTCCTGCCGGGAGAACCAAACGCCCGGGTGTTCTGCTGTTTGCCTGGATCCAAAAATGGGGTTTCATATAGGATCCAGTCGGACGAACCGTCCGGCAGTGAGGCTGTGCGCAGCGGGCCAAGATACTTAACCGGTCCCAGCGGATCTCCAGAAAATCCCGGATCGGGATAGGTTTTGTATTAAATAGGCCCATTGTATTTTCGTGAGTGAGATTCCCCGGCTGATAATGATGAAAATCATACATCACATTGTCATCTTTCACGGTTACGAATTGCGGGTTATTGCCGGGGATGACCTCGACAATGATCAGATGGTTGGTATCCACCTCACGAATGGCATCCACCACCTTTTGCATATACGATTGATAGACTGCCGGTTCGAGATTGAATGGCTCGTTCATCAGATCATATGCGGCAATTATGGTCTCATCCTTATAGCGGTCAGCCAGCATGCGCCAAAGGTCGGCGGTTTGCGCCTGTGATTCCGGGTCAGTTGACACCGTCCAAATATCCTGCCCAGGCACGTAATGCATATTGATGTCCAGGTACACACCGGCTTCCTTCGCCCAGGCAACCTGCTGATCCGCCAGCCCAGCCCTGGTCAGGGTTTTCCGTGAACCATTGATAGGTCAGATTGAAGCGGATTAAATTAAGCCCAATCGCCGCACCTCAAAAAATCACGCCTGGCATGATGGGGCATGAACGGAAAATTTTGAGTATAAAGATCGTTGTTGAAATTAATTCCGACCAGGCGAATTGCCTGTTGAGAGGATCCAACAATCAGATCCTGTCCCTGGGCGTGCACAAAGCCGTCCAAAAGGACTGGCTGGATATTCGATGCGCTTTTTGGAGCAGAAACAGTACTCAAGACTGGATCTGGGCGTTGGAAAAGGGCTGCGAGTATTGGATGTGAGAAAACATTACTCTTTGCTGGATACATCCCCCAGCGGTCATCACGATAGGATTTCCAGGCATAACTCCATGAAAATCCGTCCAACAGATCAAACATATCCTGCGCCCAGACCGTCCCGCCTTTATTCAGGCTTTCGCGTGTCACACCAAAATCGACCAGCATCATGGGCAGATCATGAAATTGGCCATAATTTGCAAGACGCTCCAATTCACGCTGCAAATGGTCTCGATCCCAAACTGCCAGCTGATCACGGCCTGCATATGAATAAAATTCAATGTTAAATCTGCAGTCGGCGTCAGGGTTTACATTTTCTCCCCGCACCCAGCCGTGAACAGTATAGCTGCGGCCGGGTATAGCTTCAAAAGCAAAATTCTGATCCGCGACCGTGCCGTCCGCAGACTGACCTGCATTGATAGGCGCAAAATGAATGGACGTACCGGTTTGACCCCAGGGACTGTCATCCACCTTTTCAATGATGGTATTGTTATTGGGACTCCACGGCCCCCAAAAGCTGGATTGAGCCAGGTCAATGGTGTTCACATCCCTTAGAAATTCCCCTGTTTCATCATATTCGCGAACTGTAAAATTACTGAACCAGGCTGATCCGAGCAGGTAGTCACAAGCAACGGCGGGGACCCCTATGACCGTCTCGCGGTTGACCACCAGGTTGAGGGAAGCGCCTGTTTCGGTCCAATCTGTTGTCCCCGCAGCGAGTTTGGGATTGCTTAGATTTTCCGTCAATTTAAAATCTTCCCATGCAGGCTGGAAAATTGCCTCGCTTGGATATTGACCCTGGCTTAGCGCTGTGAATTCATAAGGCTTGAAAAAATCGAAGCCAAGGATGTAATTCGGATCTTCAAGATATATGAAAGTGCGATCAGGTACCAGGGCTGCCTGAACGATCAAGGGATGATTGGAGTCGCTGGCCCGGATGGCCCTGGCGATTTTTTCTGCCAGGGATTGCCATTGATCGAGCCCCATCGGGACCGGCCTGTTGAGTAGATCGTATGCAGCGATCACAACTTCGGCGGCATACTTTCGTGCAATGCTGTCCCAAAAATCCAGGACGGCTTGCTCAGCGGTATCCGACCACAGCGTGGATTGATCGGATTTTGTGTTCAAACTGAGTATTAGATATATTCCTGCTTCTTTTGCAGACGCGACCTGTGTATCCAGCCAACTGTTGGCGGTTTCGGCTGTTGAAAACAGATCCATATCCAGCCCAAGACGGACCGCGTTAAATCCCATGGCGCGGGCATCCGCATAATCTTGCACAAGCGGGTCATGTGTGAAATTTACAGCAAGCAATCGCAAAAGGACCGCACTGTCTGCGTTCACAAGCGCCTGGCCGTTGGATCGTAAAAACCCAGAAGGAAATTCACTCTGAACTTGTTGAGTAGGCGCAGCCGTGGAGGGAACCTCTGGTATGGGGGCGCTCTGACAACTGGAAAGCACTAGACTTAAAATGATGATCGGGATGAATTTTTTCATGGTTTCCACCTTGGTTCTATGCACGCTGGATGAAAGGCATTTCGGTTACGCAGGTTCATTCCCGCTTTTCCAAATTATACGACGTGAATTCCCGTATCCGCTTATTGCAGGGCTTGTTGAAGACCTTCTTACTGCTTGGACCTGCCATACCGCAGCCTTCGAACAAACCACCTGATACATAAGCACATGGACACTTTGCTTTAATTACGCTTCCCATATACTTCATCCTTTCAAATATTTTTATGATTCAGTCTTCATACCGATATTTGTCAATCGCCACTCCAATGCCGTGAAACGCTGCGACACCTTATTATTCCGCACCGCCATGCTGATCGCGCGTGGGCTGCCTGCCAGCACACACAACTTGCGAGCGCGGGTGATGGCTGTGTAAAGCAGATTGCGCTGAAGCATGGTGTAGTGCTGCGTCACGATCGGCATCACGACCACAGGAAACTCTGATCCCTGCGCCTTGTGAATTGAAACCACATAGGCAAGGGTTAGTTGGTCCGCGTCACTCCAATCATAGGTTGCCAATCGTCCATCGAAATCTACAATAATTGTCTGTTCCACAACATCGATCGAAGTAACAAAACCAATATCGCCGTTGTAGACATCCTTGTCATAGTTGTTCTGGGTCTGCATCACCTTGTCACCCAGGCGAAAGATCGTGCCGTACAGTTTGCGTTCGAGTTTGTTATTGGCGGGCGGATTAAGCTTCTCCTGCAAGCGTTCATTTAGCGCGATCACCCCAGCGGGACCACGATAGATCGGGGATAACACCTGAATGTCCCGCACTGCATCAAACCCAAACTTCTGGGGAATTCTTACCGAAACCACATCCACGATCCAGTCCGCTGCGGCGGTTGCATCTTCCGCGGGGAATAAAAAGAAGTCTCCGCTTTCTTTTGAGAACACTGGAAACTTGCCCTGGTTGATCAGATGGGCATTGGTGATGATCTTCGAATCAGCGGCCTGACGAAATATGCTGCTCAGGCGGGTGATCGGCGCGACCCCGCTGCTGATCATGTTGCGCAGCACATCGCCGGCTCCCACCGATGGAAGTTGATCGATGTCCCCGACAAACAATACATGCGTGCCTGGACGAACCGCCTTGAGCAGATGGTTCATCAACAGCAGATCCAACATCGAGGCCTCATCCACCACCAGAAAGTCTAAGTCAAGTGGATTTTCTGTATTGTGCTTGAATCCTTCAACAGGGGAGTATTCCAATAACCGATGGATGGTGCTCGCAGGATGTCCCGTTGCTTCAGAGAGACGCTTTGCTGCTCGTCCGGTTGGAGAAGCCAGTGCGAAGCGCTTATGCTGATCTGCGATCGTGGTGATCAAGGCTTTCAAACAGGTGGTCTTTCCAGTGCCTGGGCCGCCAGTAAGGATACTGAGCGGATGAGTCAGCGCCATGTTCACAGCGGCTTGTTGTTCATCAGATAGATTCTCCACAGGAAAGAGACTGTGGTTCATCGTCTTTTCCTGCGACGCCGCGCTGGCAAGTGTTTGTAAGCGTTCGGCAACGCCCTTCTCGCCGAAGTAAAGCGGGGTCAGGTATATAACAGGTGTGCCGTACATCGCCTGAGATTCAGTGACCGTTTGTTTTCCCTTTCCATCGTTCTTGCTGTTCAAGGGAATCATCTCAGGGCGAATGCGTTCATCCTGTGCCAGACGTTCAAGAGCTGGGGCGATCAGCTCTTGTGGAACTTCAAGCAGCTCGATGGCTCGCTGCGACAGCAATTCCCTGGGAGCATAGACATGACCATCGTTGATCATTTCATTCAGGGCGAACACGATCCCCGCCTCGATGCGCGAAGGATGTTCGGGAGGCAATCCCAATGCTTGGGCGATGCGGTCCGCGGTTTTGAAGCCAACTCCATAAATATCGCGTTCGAGTTGATATGGATTTTTTTGAACCGTTTCAAGGGACGCATCCCCGTATGTCTTGTATATCTTGACGGCCAGATTCGTACTCACCCCGTGGCCATGTAAGAAGACCATGATCTCCTTGACCTGTTTTTGCTCTTTCCAGGCGGTGGTGATCTTATTTTTACGGTCAAGACCGATGCCACTCACTTCGAGCAAGCGGTCTGGGGTAGTCTCGATCACATTGAAGGTGTCTTCCTTGAATAATTCGACGATGCGTTCAGCAAAGCGCGGGCCGATGCCTTTGATCATGCCCGATCCGAGATAACCCTGGATCCCGGCCACCGTGGCCGGCAATGTTTGTTCACAAACTTCAGCTTTGAATTGTGGTCCGTGCTTTGGATGGTTATCCCATTGCCCCTGCAGGCGTAAATGTTCTCCTGGTGAAAGTTCAGGCAAACTCCCCACCACTGTAGCCAACCCATCCGCGTTCAGGCTGGATTTATTGGTGAAGCGATTCGCCATCTTTGTATCCGGGCGCAAACGCAACACGGTGTATCCATTTTCAGGATTGTAATAGGTGATGCGCTCAACGGCTCCGCAGAGGGTTTCCATAAGTTAAGTATACCCGGCAGGAAAGTGGGGAATCTTGAATCGTTTTTTTTATTTCATCCCGATTGCAGACTTCAACACTTCTGGCAGTTCACCTGAATAGGTCAAAACTAATCTTTGCCCTGCACGTGTTGCTGCCATATAAAGCTTGCGGGTATTATCGCGGATCAGGTTTTCCCGTTCTTCGTCAGACAGGCGCAAAGACTGCTCCTCTTCAAAGAGTTGCTGCAGCCCAACCAGGAAAACGATATGACTTTCCAGGCCGGCTCCTGCGTTCAAGGTGGTCACGCGGACATAATCTCCAGGATAGGTATCCTTCGGGTCATAGGCCGCGTTTTTGCCGAGCCGTTCGTCTATGGCCTGAATTAGATTTTTCGCTCCCCACGCGTCACCGTGAAGTAGAAGCAGATGTTTTTTCGGGAAGCCCTGTTTCACCAAACTTTCCACTTCATTGGCTACTCGTGTGGTTTCATCTTGAGGACTTGTGAGTGGAATGATCTCTGGAAAAGCGCCATTTGGCATGTTGAGCATGTCAGGAATGAGGATGTCGTCATCTGCTTCGTCACCCAGACGCAGGCGATACAGCAGGGTGGCAAATTGCATAATTTCAAGAGTGGTGCGATAGCTTCTTCTAAGATTGTGGGTATGACCGCGCGCTTCAAGTCCGAGGGATTTCCAGGTTGTGCCGCGCCCAAGAAATCCCTGGGTTGGGTCAGCAACGAGGAATAGATGTCCACTGCGGGGGGTGAGTGATTTTTGGATCAAGCGCATCCAGAGTGGTGCGAAAAACTGGGTTTCATCAACCAGGATGAAGTCATATTCGGGTAACTTCACTTCGCCGGTTTCTGAGGATTGCCAAAGAAGCCTGGGCACATCCCCCCAGTCGCACGCGCCTCTTTTTTGCAGAGAGATCTGGTAGTCCTGCATGGCACCGAATATCCGCTGGCGTTGTTCCATATTCAAACCAAACCCGCGTCCGCGGCGGTCAACGGTTAAATATTCATCTTGCGATAATGGGATCTGATCCTTGAACCAATCCAGTTCACTCTCAAACATATGCAGGCTGATCGTGGATTTTTGCAGATGGCTCCGCCAGGTTTCTTCGATGATCCTTTTGCGCGCCTTTGTGTTAAGGGGTTCGATCCATTTGGGTTGTTTGGGCCAGTGGTGATAGCACCAGGCATTGAAGGTCCGCCACTCGATATTACCCGATGAACGACTTTCCAGCCTGGAAAACCGACTTTCCATGTCATGGCTCAATGGGCGGTTATGAGTCAATACCAGGAATTTCTTGTTTGGATAAAGGCGATACAGGAGGCGCAATCGATACAGAAGGATCAAGGTCTTGCCGCTCCCCGCAACACCGTTAATGATATTGAGGCGCAGGTCGCTGGGGAGGGATTGATCGTCTTCAGGGAGTTCCAAATCGGTTTTGACCGCTGCTTCTTGATCATAATCAAGCAGATAGCTGGTTAACCCGGCTTGCGTGCGTCGTTCGATGGGCTGCCGAACGGTCATCTCGGGTTGGATCACAATTTCTGGAGTGAAGTGTTGGCGGAGTTTTTCCAGCCAGATCGGGTCAAGTGGAGCGGATAAAAGATATTGGTTCAATTCAAGACCAGAGTCTGATTGAACGATCTCCTTGCCAACCCAATGCGGTTCTCCAGCGCGGCGCTCCAATCGGCTGGCCGCCGCCTGTTTATGTTGAATATTCGGGAATATCACCAGCGTTTCAATGTTTTGATCAGCCGGTAACTTCAACGCACCGACAAAATTTTCCAGCAGGACATTCTCATTCCGCCCCAATTCTTTTTTGTTATCCTCCAGAAGCAGCATCTGCGCGGCAGTGCTGGCCTGGTCACTGGCGGCGGAGCTGACCTTGATCAATAACGTCCGGCCTTGTTCATTGATAACCAGAAAATCAGGGGCGTCGGGCTGCCACGGAGCAAGATGGTGCCAGACATAATAGGAATCAGGCAGTGATTTGAGCGCTCGAAAAACGCGCAGCACTTCCTTCGGCATGCTCTGGGGCGGGGTGTCGGGAAGGATATGTGCCATGAAGGGGGTTAGTCCAGGACGCCGTTCGGTACGGTAATATGATGACAGCTATGGATCAGATCGCGCAGGACATCCATGATTTCCTTTTGGCTTTCGTCATACTGATCTGCATTCAGCATGTTGCTGCTTCCAACCAGAATTAATTTTGTGCGCGGGCGGGTCACGGCGACATTCAGGCGTTGAGGTTGAAAAAGGAATTCCGCCATTTGAGAAGCAAACTTGGCACTGGAGGTTGCAAAGGATACGATGATGACTTCCCGTTCCTGTCCCTGCATGCGTTCCACGGTATCCACTACAAGGCGATTGGCGATCTCACTATCCATCAGATTTCTGCGGATCAAACTGCGGATCAGGCGGCTCTGCGCACGATAGGAGACCACGACGCCGATATCCTGCGGGGATACATCCCGCATCAAAAGGCACAGGATCAATTCCAGAACCACATCGGCTTCCACCCGGCTTCGAACTGTGGTGTTCTTCTGGCACAGGTCAAGGAAGACCGCGGGGGAAGCAGGATCAAGCACCGCATCCCAGCGGGTGACTTCAGGTGACAAATTCAATCGCCGTGCGGCGGAATGTTCGCTTGACTTGAGTTCGTTTTGATAAAAGGTCCGGCTCGGCCAGTCGGTCAGCACATCATTTAATCGATAGGTCACAGCGAGCATGGTTTCATTTCCGCGGCCAGAGAGATAATTAAAGATGGAGGTTTGGGCCACCTCGGAAGTGGAAAATGCCGTCACCGGTTGAAGCTGATTTTCATCCCCGATAAAAACATATTTGCTGCCCGCCAGCATCCCCATGATCGCCAGCGGCAGGGTGATCTGGGATGCCTCATCAAACAGGACAACATCGAACTCCACCCCGGAGAGGCGCTGGGTTTGGCGGGCGAAAGGGGTGGCGCCGATCACATACCCGCCGCTGTTATCGCCAAAACGGGAATTGGAAAAATTATTGTAGTTCGGTACATCCAGATCGCCCGTATGTCTTTCCTCACCGATCTTACAGACGGGAATCATGCTGTCCACTTCCGCGATCTTATTCAGTGCGTTGTGGATCGCGCGATGGGTCAGGGCGGTCACAAATACGCGCTGCCCATCCTGGACTAATAAGCGGGCAAGATGGGCAAGCATAAGAGTCTTGCCGGTACCGGGCGGTCCCTGGATCAGGTGCAGCAGGTCTGTGGCGTATGACATGGCCACAGACTCAATCTGGCTATCGTTGAGCCCCGCATTCTGTAATTCTTTTTGGGCGCGTTCATAGCGGGCGTAATCTATTTTTGGCGTAAGCTTGCCCTGGAGTAATGGCAGAATGGTATCCCGTCCAAGGTTGGTGTCTGCGACCGTATTCAATGCGTCAAGATAAAACTGGCTGGAGTCGAACCAATCCTGATCCATGACCCAGCCTTCCGTTTGAGATAAAAGGAAAGTTTCATTGCCCTTCATCAAACTGACTTCAAGATCGGTTTCCCCGTCGTATTGCAGATCGAAATGAAGCGCGTTTGGATCCCAGGGATTATTTTGATGCAGAATGACCAGATCGCCTTCACGGAAACGCGAATCATTGGTCGCGCACGAAAGACGGGCTATGCCATTTTTTATTTGCTCAACACGCAACCCTTCAACTGCCCAGCCTTTGGCAACTCGGTCCCGAATGGAGTGAGACCATTGTCTTTCTAATTCGCGGTGTTGGGTGTCGGCTTCATCCCGGACGAATTCGCGTAGCTTATTCAGGAAATCAAGTGATGATACTTTCATGCTGTGGGGAGCTCCCCTTTGGAGCAAATTTTAATGCCTTATAGTGGAGTATAGCAGTTTTTATGCGGCCTTTTATTTGAAAATATTGCGATTAGAAATCTCACATTATGAAAAGCAGTCTCCGAAGATTTTGTGTCCGAGACTGCTTTGTTAATGCCGTAAAATGGAAGCATGAACATCAGACTGAGCTATTACGGATGGATGGTCACGCGCCATCTGGTGAGTGTCAATCAACTGCATCTTGGCGATTCGCCTGAGACTGATCTGTTGCTTGACCTCTACACAGGATTGAGCGCGCCGTACGCGGATTCTTCGCTCCAGCATGCCATGCGTGACGAGGGTCTGATCGAACTTTCTAATGACTCTGTTAGCCGTGACGATATTCGACTGGGGTATCGTCGCAACCCCTTTGAACATGTCCAAAAGGTGATCTTCGAATTCACAACGTACTGCAACTTCAACTGCGAGCATTGTTATAACGCGCAGGTTCCCCGCCTGACTGAATCCGATCCGCAATTGCTCATGGATGCTGCGAATAGTTTATTGCGTATGGGCATTCGCCGATTTGATTTTGTGGGCGGTGAGGTTTCGCGGTACGGGGATGGCTGGCTGGATGTAGTTGAGCATATTCGCTCGCACGGCGATGATATTGTGATTTCGCTCTACACCAATGGCTGGTGGCTTGAGCAGGAAAATTTCAAGGCGGCCGGTCAGACCTTTGTGAGCACGCAGGCCTATCTGGAGGAATTGAAGCGGCGCGGCGTCAGTCATATTGTCTTCAGCCTGGATGGCCAAGGCGAGCTGCATGATGCATCACGTCATCATGCAGGTCTTTATCAAAAAGTTCTACGCGGATTGGACCAAGTCAAGAAAAGCGGACTGGCACCGCGAGTCTCCTTGCTGATCCGACCGGAGTGGAGCGACGCAGAATTCGAAGCGTTCCTGGCCGAGCCTGCTTCCGTTATTTACGACTTTGATCCGCTCACTCCGCCGGGTGAACGGGCCCTGCGGCTTTCACTTGACTCAACCAACGCCCTCAGCAATTTCATCGATGTGGGCAATGGCGCCGGCGATGACACGATCCAATTCCCGATCCTGGAGGAGCGTAGTCACGCTCTGTCCTGCCGTAACTTCTACCGCCTGAGTCCAACGTTGACCATCAAAGCCAATGGCGAGCTGGCATCCTGCCGCTTATCGCAGGCTGGCGAAGGCTATGGAAATTTAAATCAACAGACTCTGGTGGAGGTGCTCAATCATTTTGATGAAGCCTTTGTCTATCAACTGCACGCCAATCATCAACTGGAGAAATACCTGCCTCTTGTGGATCGTTCGCTCTTTGGCTCAGCCTTCACACACTTGTGCAGCCTGCGCGCCATCGTTACCATGCTGGCGCGTCGGATGCACGAAGAATTCATCTCATTTGAGGATGTTTCTGCCATCGAAAGAATTAACCGCGAAGTTGCCATCTTGACCGGGCATCTTTCAAAACGTGACCTCAGCACGGAAATTTAATTTCATCCATGAAATCTTCCCCTGTTCGACTCCCCGATTTGACCCGCCGTTCTTTTGCCCGCACGAATGCACAAACCATTGCGCAGCGAGTTGTGCTCCTGCGCGAATTTGCTCCCAAGGCCAAGGCGATCTCTGAGATTTGTTGCGGTGATTATTCGCGGCAGCATCAGGCTTATGCAGTCGAACTTGGAGTGCAAGTTGTTCGCGGATTGGATCTTGAGCCAGCTATTGTTGCCACCAATCGCGAAAAGGGAATTGAATGTCATCTGGGGAATGCGCTTGACGTTAATGCTATGCGACGGTTCATCTGTGATGATGTGATCTTCTTTGGTCCGCCGCTTTCAGAGGATTGCGACGGTCATCGTCTGGTGGACTTTGATCAAGTTGTGCCTGGCTATGCTGACTTTTCAAAATTACTGTTTGGGGAATTAAGCTATGATGGATTGCTCATCTGCATCTGTCCAAACTCAACCAACCTCGGGGATATCACAAAGTTATATCGTGAAATCCGGGCAATTCGCTCAGATATCAATTTGAGACTCGTTCACAAAAGTTATTCCACCCTGACGGGCAATGCTGAAATTACAGAGCCGCGTTTGAAATATGTCGAGTTGTGGTTTTCCAGCAAGCTGGATGATTTGTGGGAAGTGAGAGAAGATGGGATGGAAGAATAAGTATTAACGTTGTAATTCCCACAAACAACTTGGTTTTTTTGATTTAATAGATACAAGCGTCATTTGGAATGGCTTGACGACTCCGCCCCTTTGGTCTCGACAGAGGTGGGGTATGAGGAAGCCGCATTAAATATTGTCCGCTTCTGGGATGTTGATACAGGCAAAATATTGTTCGAGTTTCATGGGGCAAACGGTTCCTGGGGAGAGTAATTCTTTATTTGGTTTGTCATATTTCGGGAGAATTAAAATGCGTGAAAATACTTTCCGGGTATCGGGCGAAAATGCGGCCTTGCGCGGTGTTGGCAATAAGGTATTTTGGGCATACCCAACGATCGTTGTTCAAGACACAGCGGAATTAATTGTTCTATATATGCCGGCCGGTGTGGTCGGCAAGGACACCGACCACAAGCCCACACCAGGAGAATTACTGACCCCGGAAAAAATAAAAATTGTCGATTGCCAGTGGGAAAGAACCGATGTATTGTTCTTGATCGTGCCTGGCGATTCGTTCAGCACATATCTGATGTGGGAAACTGGCACTCGAAATTTGAACTGCTGGTATATCAATTTGCAGGAGCCCATTCGACGCACAGGAATTGGTTTTGACACGATGGATCATATGCTGGATGTCGTCATCCAGCCTGATATGACCGAATGGAAATGGAAGGATGACGATGAATTTAGCGAAGCCCAAAAGGTGGGTGTCTATTCCAGGGAAAAGGCGTGTGAAATTCAGGCTGAAGGTGAAAGGGCGCTCAGGCTGGTAACCACGGAACGGCGTTCTATATATGAAGAATGGAGGCGCTGGCAGGCAGATCCTGCATGGGGGCTTCCTGAATTATCGCATCTTTGGGATAAGGTAAACTTGGAAGTGCTTCCCCCTGCAAATTAGCTTTAGCTCAGACCTTGGCTGTTTTTTGATGAGGATCGTGACGCCCTTTTTATTGTTTATGGGGTGTAAGTCAATAATTACCAAATGTTCCATGATTACGTATTTCCCGGTAACAATAGGCTTTCTCCCAACTCATTCAACTCTGAGAGGAAAACATCGGCAGATGGTGCTTCTATCCAGCGAATTGATTCCCAATCTACATGGTTGACAGAGCATAAAGCACGCCCCAAATCAGCCGGAAAAACCCCCATCGCCTTACCTTGCGCATTTGAAATCGCGTCTCGAACACTCAAATCTTTTATAAAACAAAAACCCCAAATGTCAGCCAGGTCTTTAGGCTCATCACGATCAAGTAGGGCTGTGATTTTATTAGCAAGAATATTTTCAGCAGTGTCCAATCGTCCAAGCGTTGGGTGGTTTTGAATTTTGCCAACCCGCGCGGGAACATCATTAATTAATTCAATCTTCAACAAATTATTATTCTCAATCAAATTGAAGCGAGCAAATCGCTCTTCTTTTAAAATTACCTCACAACTCCAGTGGGAATTAAATGCTTGAATCAGTCTCTCCGTCCACAGCCCAAAGCGAGAGTCGTCGTTAATAAAATAATCCAGGTCATCTGAAAAACGATGATTAAGATAACCTCGCGATGCAGCCGTTCCGCCTGATAAATAAAATTCCGTATCAATCTGACTGATGATTTTTATTACACGATCCTGAAATGGGTATAGGATGTCGAAATAGTATGAGGACTTAGCCATTTAATAACTCTGGGTGTTTGTCAGGAAGCCAAGTAACGAGAAAGTCAAAACCCCGAACGCGGTTTTTTGAGCGTACTCCGGGCCGCCATCGGTCCCAGTTTTCCACAAGTTGCTTGAAGCCAATTAAACGAATAATCTCTTCATAAGGAGCATAGTCAAGAAGGCGGCGGGCAGCCCAATCCCTGTTCAATCGCCCCAGTGCCCAACGCCCTTCAAGAATTTCTCGGAACTGGATTTCATTCAAATCGTAGTCCCAAACGTAAGATAAACGTTTTGTAATATCCATAGCAATATTATTATACACCGATGAATTTACCTAACTCGGTTTTCCTTGAGCGAATTATTATGGCGTTATAGAACCTCATTGAGGCAGTTGTGATATTCCTGCATCTTATGGGGATTACATCGCTTTCATTCGACTCTCACAACAATAAGACCTTGCCAGCACGGCGCGGCGCAAGGAATGCCCGTAAAGGGGCTTTTATCCATTTGATCCGGTAAAGGAGTAGGGGTGGGCATAATCTGATAAATTAAATACTTTATTTTCATGCATTCTCCACAAGACTATGGAACCCAATAGTTTTTAATTGCATCTTCGATATAGTCTTTTCTGATTGGACCCAAGTAACCAAAAGACGGATATACAACGTATTTAAAACTCTCAGCCCAATCTTCTCTAAGATGACTCTGTGCATACCTGTTAGGTGCTGCCTCGCCTGTATTAACATAAAGGCCATCTTTAAATGATTTTGTAAGAGCGGCCATGCCATTGCTTAATCGAAACGGTGGCCACCATTGTCGAAAATCTATTACATGGGCTAGTTCATGTACAATTTGTCCTTTTGCCCATCCGTCGGTAGAATTAAAAACGTTATTAGGAAGTATCACATTGTTTAGTGAATAGGCTCCCTTCTTGTTTGGATCATAAATATAATCAGTTGAGACATGATAAAACCTAACGGGCTCCCATCTCATTGCAGTGCTAAATAGCCTTTTTTCACCCAACACTTTATTCATATCGTTTATTGCTTCAAAGGTTAATTCGAGTTCATCTAAAGAGCGCCAATCTCCTTCAACCCATTGACAATTTATCAGAGTCATTGATTGGTCAACATGTTTGGATATTGAAAGAACTCATTCAAGTACCCCCAATCTTTATGAATTTCGACACCATAAAAAATTTTCAATTTATCTCTAATAACATCAGCTGTTCTAGCTTCATGTCCTTCTGCTATATGTCCACTGGGATCAAAATAATTTACAGGATTCCCTTCCACATACCCCCACCGATTCATGGACATAGGACGATTTGCATCTCCACCCCACGTATCTCGTGAGGTAAACCTCCCATCGGCAGGATTGTAATAACGTGCTCTCAAATACAGCAACTGTGTGGAATCCCCATAAGATTCATCTTGCGCCAAAATGTCTTCTGCAGGTAAGGTTATATAGGTATTATTTAACAACCAGAAACAGGATATGAACACAACCACTGAAAAAAAACGAAATTCCAATCTTTCTAGATTGACATTTGGTTATTCGTGGTGTTATGATATATGAGAAATCAGAAAATCAGATTTAGAGAAAGTGAGAAGCCATGTCTGAATATTTACAAGTCCGTAGCAATGGGCAAATTACCCTCCCAGCTCCAGCCCGTCGAAAAGCAAAATTGAATGAAGGCGATCTGCTTGAAGTCCTTGTTGAAGAGGATGGCTCTATTCGTCTCATTCCCAAATTACCAATTGATCGTGCCTTGGCAGAGAAGTATCAGTTAGCCGATGTTAACTGGGCGGTAAAACAAAAAGGCAAAAAGAAATGACGCGAATTATTGTAAGCGACACGGGACCACTCCTACACTTAAGCGAAGCAGGAGCGATTCATTAACTGTCGCTGGCAGGTGAAATTCTGATACCTTCACTTGTGGCAATTGAGTTTGAAGCAAATGCACAAGGCTGGCATCCACCGCAGTGGGTAAGGATTGTTGATCTTGAAAAATCGACCCGACAAAAAGCCGAAAAATGGGTGAAAGCGAATCAAATTGACGGCGGGGAAGCAGAAGCTATTGGCTTGGCATTGCAGGAACATGCCGATTGGCTGCTTACTGATGATGCGCAAGCGCGCCAGTTTGCCGAATCAGCTGGGTTGGAAGTTCATGGGTCAATCGGAATACTTTTGTGGAATGTTGCAAATGAAAACATACTTGATAAAGCGCTCGCACTTCTATTGTTGGATAACCTAGCAAGCTCATCATTATGGATTTCTGAACGTGTATTAAAAGAGGCTCGAAGAGCAATAGATACCTTACTTGAATAAAGAAATATGTTCGTGTCCTATTTGTGCCGCTCATAGATAAAATGATCAAACCGGCTTTGGGACACAAGATGCATCTTATGGGGATTCCACACAGTTGCTTTATTTGAGAGCAAGGTATTACAACCCCGCTGATGGGAGGTTCCAGTCACGGGATACATGGAGTGGGAATGTGAATCGTCCTCTGTCCCTGAACCGGTGGATATATGTTGAGGGGAATCCGATAAATCGAATCGATCCGATAGGAAAGTTTCCAATAAGCATGATTGACAAAAATATTCCAATCGGTAACTTCGCTTACGAAAATGCAACAGATATATCGTGGACGCGAAGATCAAGGTGGGGTTTCTTGGCTATGTTACTAGAAGCTCAAGACTTCGATTACACGCGAACTGGGTCTCTTGATCTTACACATTGGACGCCGAAAATTTCATACTCAAGTACTGAGAGAATTTGGTCAATTAATTGTGAAAAAATAATGGTGGGTTCAAGGCTTCTGTTTGATTACTACCAAACAGAAGTCAGAAAACAAAGAACTCCCGGTATTTACTGGCGAGATACTTCTGCAAGGTATTATGACCTATTTCGTCCATTGGAATCTCCAAGAACTTATGTTGATGGAGGAAATATGATTGACTATCCTCATTTCCGGAGCATATCATTGGGTGTTGGGCCAGCGGAGTTGAACTTACTTGTGGACATAAATGGACAATTTCACTTGGCTGTTTCTGGAGGAGCAGGTGGAACATTAGGCATAGGTTATACAGAAGGATATTTGTGTAATTGGGCAGCCTGTACAGACAACATTGACATGCCTTCTCCGGCAGATATTTCTAAAGCGATAGATGGCTTTTGTGGTGAAGGAAGTTTCCAACTTGTTGGAGGTATTGCTGTATCATTGTGCCCATCAAGTATCGATCCATTAGAATTGACTGGTGTATCTGCATATTATCTTGGGCTTGAAGTGGGTTATGGAGCAGGAGCAATTGGAACATTTTCGCTACCTTACAGGAATCCTTCATTAGGTTGGACCAAGGCAGTGCAAGATCAAATTAATGGATGGGATTTAAGCGCTGCATATTCTCAGACGCTTTCCCATTAGGAGAAATAAAGCGTGAATAAAAATTCTTTGACAATGGTTTTTCAGATATCCCGAAGTATCTTTGTGCTATTCTTAATATTAGTAATTTTTGGAGCAATCACAAAGATCAGCCTATTGGTTTACTTCGGAATGATCTTAGCTTCAATAAGTTGGATTACGCCTGGAATCCTGATAGTGTTAAATTTTCCTTGGTTTGCTCAATTTTGGCTCAGAGGGATTAATTCTTTTTGGTTTTCTGGGGATCCATGGGATCAATTGACCGGCTGGAAAAAATTCACAATATACTTTTTTTCGATATTGTTTTCAAGTACTGCGATTATTGCAATAGCAAGTTATATAATCCACTGACTTGAACAGTAAGAACTGTTTATCTCAGATGCGCAATATGATAATCTCCTGCAAAACTACTAACAGGAGATTATCATGCACATCGACTTTACCCCATTCCAAGACTGGCTGACCTGCCAGTATCCGCACTCCAGCGCTAGGAAGCATATCATCAGCGACCTGGCGCTTTTCTTTTCATGGGCAGAGAAATCACCCCCTACCACCCCCTAGAAGTTTTTTTATAAGACGTTGACTTCCGCTTATGATTTTTAGTAATTATTTATTCACAATCCTCAACTTCAATGCAAAATGTTACAGGCATCAAGTCTGTGCTTTCATTTTCATTTTCCACAAATCCTCGGAATGCCGCTGCGCCATCGAGAGCTTGAACTGGGACTTCCCAATTCCATTCACAAACCCCTAGCGAATTCGCTTGAATTGTTGGGAATTCTTCAAATACCCAGTTGTTTGACGTATCCCAAAACGCAACTCCCGTGTGACAGGTCACGAGTGGTGATGTTTGAATAATAAATTGATATTTTTCTCCTCGTAATGTAAGTGATGGTGCTTTAACTTCTACTGGCAATGGCGTTGTTTGAGGAAGACTTCTTCTAGGCGCATAACAACTCATTTGTACAGTCAAAATCACAAGAAAAGAAAGGAAGAACTTTATTTTTTTCATGGTGCCCTATCTCGTAAAAATTATGGTGGACTAAATGACCGAATCTCATCCACCCATTGCCAACGATGTAAGTAGTCCTTGTCTGGCGCCTCCCATGTATAACTCAAGCCGCCAGAAACGCCCAGCATTGCCATGGGAGGTCCATAAAGAGCTATTAATCTTGAACTATTAATTGACATCCCTGTACCTGTATCAATTATTGAAATGGAATCACTCAATGACCATCCGAGAATGATATTCTTAAGCTCGTTTTCAGAAGAACCCCATTTTCCTTCAAAACCTCCAGGCACATGCTTTCTTGAATAACCTTCCCAGCGTTCAACTACACCAACACCAAGAGTAGCGCCTAATCCTCCTGTATAGTATTTATTTCCAAATTTATCCCTTATCTCACCTAAATAACCATAACCTCCAAGGAAAAGCCCGCCACCTATAACTAGAAGTTCCGGCATATCTGAGGTGTGGTTATAGTCGCTGTAAAAGCGTCCTTGTGACAAATACCAATGGTACTGCAAGGTTGATGGTCGCCACCATTGGTCTGATATATTTGAACTAAATTCTGCTTTATCGTTTAGTATATTAGGACTTACGCAAGAGCCATCTGAATGGCAGGAGATTTGAGTTGCTGGCGCAGGTAATCGGAAAGAAGTCCATGCTTGAGGTGATAAACCGTTTGCTTGGTTTCATTGGCAACCTGCTTGAGACGCACCCAAACTAAAATGGCACAGGCAATATGATTTCGGACAATTCTGGCTTTGCGACACTGACATCCTTCTAATCCAGTGAGTTGTTTGGTTTCTCGGTGAAACTGCTCGACCTTCCATCGAAAGCTGCACACTTCTCGTACCGCCTGCGTGTCGTCTTGCGCCATGTCGTTGGTCACAACATAGTCCGTGCGCTGTGTAGAAAGCACTACCCGGAAGAGTTTCACCTTATGACTGCCAGGAAATCCTTTGATCTTTACAATCTTGCCTTTCTGTTTTTCCAGTTCCGTCCATTCCAGTGCGTCCACCCGCCGGTAAGGCTGGGTCGCATTTGAATCATCCACCTGACGATTATCTTTGAGTGGACAGTAGTAGATCTTCTCGTACTTTTCGATCGCTAGCATGATCTCTTTCGTCGCATACCAGCTGTCCATCAGGACGGCCCAAAACTGTAGCTGTTTTTGATGAACACAATTCAGGAGCATCTCTTGCACATGGTCCAGTTTCGTCTTCCCGTCTCCATCCGGATCATAGATCCGATAGTCAATGATCCAAAATTGATCCAATTCCGGATTGACATACACACACGTCACAATCCCGATGCCTTTGATGACGCCATGCGCATTTCCGCTGTATTGACGCCGCACCAGCTCAATGTTGTGAGAAAAGTTCTTGTCCGCAACCGTATCGTCAAAGACCAGAAACCCTTTTGGGGTTTGGATCACTTGATTTTGAACATTCTCCCAGGTCAACTTGGGGCTCAGTTTGTCTCCCTCCAAATAACGGTTGAGGGCATCATGACTAAACTTTTCGCTGTGCTCGGCAAAATTCGTCAATGTGTAATTGATCTGGCTGACCAACAGATATTGGCAATAGTCCAGACGACTGACTGTTTGAGTTCTTGGTCTCATACCCTCAAACTTATCTGCTTTTTTCCAGTTCGTCAATCGCTTTGTTTTGCGTAAGTCCTAATATCTAAGAATTGTGACAGGTTATTAAATCCATATTTGTTATTTACAAAAACTAGTTCGCAGCCACTATCATATACTGCCCAATTTCCATCTACATCAGATGCTAGAGGATAATTGGGTCCTTCCATTCCAAAATCGGCCTTAAGAAGAGTAAATCGATCAAAGGCATTCGCTTCCTTTAAGAAGTTATAGAAGCCCCATCGAGCAACGCCATATCTCTCTTGTCCAAAAGCATCGGATAAGTTGATGCCATGTAAACTATTTGTGATTAAACTTTCTGAAAATTGACCGGTAGGATCAAGTGCATTAATTGGATTTCCCTCTACATACATCCACCGGTTCAGGGACAAGGGACGATTCACATCCCCACCCCACGTATCCCTTGACTGGAACCTCCCATCAGCGGGGTTATAAAATCTAGCTCTCAAATACAGCAACTGTGTGGAATCCCCATAAGATGCACTTACGTCGTTATAGCCGCCATTTTATGATTTTACTCTCTTATCATTGAATAATTTCTCGCTTAATTGTATTTAATGCATAACTCATCCAGCAAGGATACTGGATGAGTTATTTCTATAACATTCAATTTTCCTTATCACCTTTCGTAAGGTTGTAAGGTCTTAAGTCCCTTCAGTATACGGTAATGTTTTACGTTAAATGTAGCAAGTTCGGCAGGAACCCCAATTGCAGTTTCAGCAATCAAAGCATCCAGTAAACCGATATTATCGCTTAAGTGGTGAGAAGAGAAACTTGCTAAAGCTCGGTTGCAATCTTCTTCAGTAGGCCAATAAAGTGGATATTCTGACAGAGCCTTTTCCAATTGTCTTTGCTCTCTTGCGTTTTGACATCCCTGTAGTAACTCCATTACCACAAGTCCAGGCACACCAACTTCTTGCGCAGATTTCAGCCATTCTTTGGAAGGTTCATATCCGCGCAAGATGTCTACCATCACATCAGTATCAATTAATATCATTGAACTCGTCTCCGAGTTTGTGCTTGTTCGCGAAGTTTTCGGGCGTATTCCGTACTGTCCTTAATATCTTTCCTGTTTGCCCAAATACCTACCACACCTGAGTTGAGCAGGTCTTTTCCCGTCATAGGTTTATTGACCTGCCGTACGCGCTCAATCAGGCGGGTTGCAAGCAGAAGCTGTTCATTTGGGGACAAGAAGTTAGCTTGTTTTAATATTCTATCAATTGTATCAAGCGCCATTTTTTGCTCCTTTTTCTGAATTATACTACCCTAGAGACTTGCGCACCCAATCGAGTACTTGCATTTTTACCTTGACTATGTGAAAGGACAGTGCAGAAAGGTAAGTGTGCGGGCAAAATGGAAGTTTTTAGAACAAACCGTACGGTTTTTTTGTTTTGCAGTATTAGCGTATTATGACCAGATTTGCTTTGTAAGGAAATTCTAACCGCTATTTGTGCAAAGGCATTAAAATCCCGTTATGATTGATGCATCTTATGGGGATTCCACACAGTTGCTGTATTTGAGAGCCAGATATTACAATCCCGCCGATGGGAGGTTTCCCTCAAGAGATACGTGGGGTGGAGATGCAAATCGTCCTATGTCCATGAATCGGTGGGGGTATGTGGAAGGGAATCCTGTAAATTATTTTGATCCCAGTGGACATATAGCAGAAGGACATGAAGCTAGAACAGCTGATGTTATTAGAGATAAATTGAAAATTTTTTATGGTGTCGAAATTCATAAAGATTGGGGGTACTTGAATGAGTTCTTTCAATATCCAAACATGTACTTTGACCAATCAATGACTCTGATAAATTGTCAATGGGCTGAAGGAGATTGGCGCTCTTTAGATGAACTCGAATTAACCTTTGAAGCAATAAACGATATGAATAAAGTGTTGGGTGAAAAAAGGCTATTTAGCACTGCAATGAGATGGGAGCCCGTTAGGTTTTATCGTGTCTCAACTGATTATATTTATGATCCAAACAAGAAGGGAGCCTATTCACTAAACAATGTGATACTTCCTAATAACGTTTTTGATTCTACCGACGGATGGGCCAAAGGACAAATTGTACATGAACTAGCCCATGTAATAGATTTTCGACAATGGTGGCCACCGTTTCGATTAAGCAATGGCATGGCCGCTCTTACAAAATCATTTAAGATGGCCTTTATGTTAATACGGGCGAGGCAGCACCTAACAGGTATGCACAGAGTCATCTTAGAGAAGATTGGGCTGAGAGTTTTCAAATACGTTGTATATCCGTCTTTTGGTTACTTGGGTCCAATCAGAAAGACTATATCGAAGATGCAATTAAAGCTATTGGGTTCCATAGTCTTGTGGAGAATGCATGAAAATAAAGTATTTAATTTATCAGATTATGCCCACCCCTACTTTTTACCGGATCAAATGGATAAAAGCCCCTTTATGGGCATTCCTTGCGCCGCGCCGTGCTGGCAAGGTCTTATTGTTGGCGAGTCGAATGAAAGCGATGTAATCCCCATAAGATGCAGGAATATCACAACTGAGGAAATTGCGACAAATATTTATACCTGATTTATAAATCAGGTATAATACAGGTATGATGAATATCACATTTTCCCGCAAAGCCACTGAGGTTATATTCCAAGATGCCATCCAGCGTGATATCACCACCGCCCGTCGCACCTCTCTTCTTCAAATTCTATGGAATGAACGCTACCTTACTCGCGCTCAATTAATAGCCAGGGTTGAATACAGGCTTGGAAGGAATTGTTTTGGAATAGCTGCATGGGAGGATGTTTTTTACCGTGATATGCGTGTGGTCAAAAGGGCATTTCAAGCTGCCAATTACATCTTGGATTATAGTCGTAATAGGGAACATCTTGGTTACTACCTTCGTGGACAATCGGCATTATCGCCCGAATTCCAGCAAATAGTGAAAGCTAGTGCTGCTGAAGCAGATCAGCGCCAGATTGATATTTACCACCAGCTATCTGCTGCAGCCCGCTTTCGACAGGGATGTGCCATTAGCGATACTGCCCGAAAAGTGGTGGCCTATCGAATCCATTTGGAAAATCCACGACTTACTCCCCAGGAAGCCAATCGCATGGCATTACAACGAGCGTACATACTATGAATGATAAACCACTAGACATTACTGATTTTCTCAAACTCATTCTTGAAGCACTCAAGGCTTCTGGAATCGAATATATGATCGGCGGTGCGATAGCTGAGTGGGCTTGGGGTGAACCACGGGCAACTCAAGACTTGGATATTGTCATTAACCTGCCCATCAAGGCGATTGGCAAGTTTTCCAAGGAACTTGAGAAAAGAAAAATGCTCGTCCCAGCCGACATTATTTTGGATACAATGATGGAAGACCGGGCAGACATTCCGTTGAATGCGATCCATATGTACAGCGGTCTCAAAGCGGACATATATTTGATGCGGGATGGCGACACACTTCGGCAGAGCGCATTTCAAAGAAGGACAATTGTTGATTATGGTCCGCCTATTGGGAAGGTATATGTTCATTCCCCGGAGGACTTGATTCTCTACAAGCTCATGTATTTGGGATTGAGTGGGCAACCCAAACATGCCCGGGATATTGCAGCGATTCTTCGGGCGAAAAAAAATCAACTTGAGTTTGGGTATATCGAAGAATGGGTTAACCAACTGGGATTGGGTTCTGTTTGGAAGGAAATGCTAGACACCATTGTATAAAAATCCTTATTTCTATATAACCCGTTTTCAAGATGACGCCTGTTTGGGGGAAAAGTAAACTGTGTCCAATCCCCATAAGATACATCAATACGTTTGACTTTTTTACCGCTTCTCAAAGTCTACCATTAAGTAATATATTATCTACGAGCTTCAGGTAAAGTCAAAAACACCACCTTTCCACTGAGTTGTCATCTTATGGCTGTAGCAAAGTCGATTGACAGGATTTGAAGTTCATGGCGTCATCTGAACAGATTTTGTCGAAACTACTATTTTTCGTTTTCTATGCGAAGCCGAAGTGCAGAATTCCTGACTTTGCTACAGCCATGGTTGTCATCTTGCTAAATCTGTGGTTTTGAATTATTATTCACAGCATGAATAATAACGCGAGCCAAAACACTTATCGTGAACGCTGGCTTACACCTCTACTTCAAGATGCAATTAAGGATCATCCAGTCATTGTCTTGACCGGTGCTCGACAGGTGGGTAAAAGTACACTCCTTTTTAATACTGAACCTTTCCGTAATTGGCGCTTTCATACTCTTGATGATTTTGATGTTTTGGAACAAGCGCGTTCAAATCCTGAATCTTTATGGGCTGGAACCAATCAAGTTATCCTGGATGAAGTCCAAAAGGCGCCGGAACTTCTGCTCGCTGTCAAAAAGACTGTGGACCGAAACCCAGGTAAATATCAATTTGTATTATCTGGTTCTGCCAATTTGCTATTGATGAAGCAGGTAAGTGAAAGCCTGGCAGGCCGTGCAATTTATTTTGTGCTTGATCCCATGTCCGTTGGAGAAATGAATAACCAGCCTTACCCGGATATTTTAGTACGTGTCTTGAATGGTGAATTCCCTGAAGAAAGTTCATTAACTGCGGATCTTCCTGATCCAGCAGAGTTTATCCTCCGGGGGTTTATGCCCCCACTCCTCAGTTTGGATTCTTCGCAAGCATGGACAAGGTGGTGGGAAGGGTATGTTGCGACCTACCTTGAGCGTGATCTTCGGCAAGTTGCTCAAATTGATGCGCTGTTGGATTTCCGCAGAGTTATGGTATTAGCAGCTTTGCGCTCCGCTCAGTTAATTAATCAGTCTGAGATTTCCCGGGATGCGGGACTATCTCAACCAACCACACATCGGTATCTAAACTTGTTGGAGACCACCCACTTGTTCGACCGTTTACCCGCTTATACGGCAAGTCATACAACTCGGCTATTGAAATCTCCAAAGGCATTTTTCAACGATCCTGCATTGGCGGTTTTTCTATCTGGCTATTTTGAATTGGATGATCTTCGTAAAGCACGCGAATATGGTTCGTACTTTGAGACATTTATTTATCATCACCTGAGAATTCTGACACGTTTGATGACTCCGTCAGCACGTCTTTATTTTTGGCGCACTCTCGAAGGGAATGAAGTTGATTTTGTTCTTGAATATGGCAGGCACCTGCTTGCTATAGAAGTGAAACTTACAGATAATCTCGGATATCGTGATACAGCGGGTCTGCGGTTATTCTTTGAAAAACATCCAAAGGCATCTGGTGGTTTGATTATATATGGGGGAACAGAGATCAAGCGCTTGGATCAGAAGATTGTTGCAATCCCATGGTCTTTGATAACAGGGTAAATCCATCTCTTTAATTAGCCCGTGCATCTTATGGGGATTCCACACAGTTGGTGCATCTGAGACCCAGAAATTCAAGAGTGTAAACATCCTCACGCCTACAGTACGCGTTTGAGAACATGAAGGTTGAAACCCTTGTGATGGTGGCGGATGAGAATTAGCATGCCGCGGGATTATACGAGTCGATCGGTTTTCAACCCAGGGAACATCAGTTTGGAGTTGATTGGTGGAAGAAAAGCGGACTGTGTGTCGGGAATCAGTTTTACATCAACGACGTATCAGTGACCATCGGGAAAATAAGGATGCCTCTGATGTCTCCCATAAATGTAGGCTAACAAAAATCTGTCGGGCGATGAGGCGCGATATGTAACCGACGCCCGTTACATGTCACTGGTGATCCTGCCCCATTCCAGAATGGGTAATTTTCCGAACCTGCCCCAATCGGCCAGGACCACGGCGGTGTTTTGAGGCAGTTCTGCATACCCTTTTGACAGCCTGACGAACCCAGCGTGTGCTTAACTGGGTGTACACCAGGCGGACCCCGGTTAAGGCGCAAAACTTCACGGCCTGGTTCAATCGAAAGGCTGTGACGTTTGTGATCTGGTCAATGCTTCGATGTTCATCCCCGACTTCCAGCCAGAAAAGTGTTTCATAACCGTGGGCCCGGCCCCAGGCCAAACCATCCGGGATCACGCGCGAACCCGGAATGCGCACTTCGCTCCAGCCGGTCCATATCCTGGCCAGGGGCCAGGCGGATTGTAGCCAGGCGGTCCAGAGGCGTGCTAAGCGGCGGTGTTTACTCCCGATCTGCCACAGGTACGCCTCGCGTCGGGTGCGAAAGCTCACTCCTTTTGGGACGACCCAGCTTTGCAAGGCCAGGTGTCTTCCGCGCGGCAGGATGTGCCAGAGCGGGAAGAGGTCGTTCTGCCGCGGTCTGAAAAGACGGCGATGTAGCCTGTGTCCGGTTTTATACACGACCAGCCCCCTGCAGGACAGATCTGCCAGAACAGTTTTGGTTTTTTCCAGGTCCAGGCCGGCCAGGGCCGCGATCTCAATCTCATTTCCTTTGATCATCCTGCCCAGAGCCTGCAGGCAGCGCAGTTCGGACAGCGGCAGGTCTGGTATAACTTCATCTGAAACAGGTGGCGCGGGCGGACGGGAATACAGCAGGGTGGGAGGGGATGAAAAATCCAGATAATGAACCGTGATACCCGCGCGGGTCACGGCATATGGCACTGGAAGTCTGTTTTTCAGAGCGTTGTGGACTTCGGCCGCGAACCACTCTCCGGGGCCATCGACCTGTATCCAGACCGAAGCGCTGGACCTTATTTTTTCCATTTGAGTCAGTATGCGGCGCAGCGGTTCCTTGTAATAGAAGGGGGCAGGCAGGCCAGCGCGGAGACGCGCAGGATAAAAGTGTCCGACCAGCCGTCTTCGAAGTGCAGGCTGGTCCAATCTGAAAAAGTGATGTTTCCGATGCGGACCGTCACGCATCAGTCCGAACAGCCGATGGGGATGATCTCATCTTCTGTGAAGTAGGCGCGCGGGTCGAGCCAGACGAAACTGCCCGCCTCAGTCCTGTGCTTGATGCCGTAATGCAAATGCCCGCCCGTGCTGTTGCCGGTGTTGCCGCTCAACCCGATCAAGTCGCCGTATTCCAGGACTTCGCTCTCGGACACTTCAATGCTGCTCAGGTGTGCCAGCCAGACCTGGTAGCCATCATTCTCAATAACAACCAGGTTTCCCCACGGTCCATTTTCCGCAGCCCAGACCACCTGGCCGGCGAGGGTCGTGTAGATCGGCGTGCCTTCATTTACAGGCAGGTCAACCCCGCTGTGACTCTCGTAGCTTGGATCGTGAAAGACACAACCCAGCAACGGCTTGTCATACCACGTGCTCCAGTGCTGAATGGGTCCCTTCATCGGCATGCCGTGCACGCTGGACTTGGAACCGACATACTCTGCCCAGCGCACGGCGCTGATGCCGGCTGCGGAGGATGGGGGCCGCGACCCGTTGTCGGCAGTTTCTGAATGCTGGGGGATATCCAGCATCCAATCGGTCACACTCTTTTGCGCCCAGGGGGGCAGTTGGGGAATGGTGAGCGCGACCAGGATCACATACCCGATTACAAAAGCAGTCCCGCATACGAACGGGACTGCCATCATCGCGATCGCGAAACGCAGGATGCCCTTCACTTACAAAACTCTGCCCATGCGGTCCATGTGGATCTCGCCTTGCTGACCGGGTTGTAATCCCATCGAGGCTTCGATCGACAATCCATTGCGGATCATGCGCATCGAGAGCCAGTATGACACACCCGAGCCGATGATGACCGGGGATAACAACAGGGGATTGGCGGAATACAATCTGCCCGTCTCGGGCGTCGTGATCGCGATCACGACCAGGACGGAAGGCGGAAAGAGTGCCAGGAATTTAGCCTGCCACTCCACTCCTTTGGCCGCAGCGCGGGCACGTGATAATACTTCCACCACGGTTCCCAATGTCTTGCGCAGGGATGCCACCAGCGGACCGATCTCGATGCGGCCTTCAATGGATGCGAGTAATGAAGTGGCCACGATATCCACTGCTGGATTGTCCCAGATGGTTGTCCATTCCCGCACAGCCAGCGCGGCTTCGTCAGCCGGCGCGCTGCGCAGGCGCACCACCAGATCGTTCAACACCAGCCTGCCATCCGGTCCGACCGCCTGCGCGGCATCATTAAGCGCGTCCCCCAAAGGCCTGCCCTGTGACAGCAGAGTCTCAACCACACTCAGTCCGCGCAAAATATCCCTGGCCTGCTTCAGGCGAAACTCCTGGCGCTTGTCAGATAACGACCCCGCATACAGCAGCCCGCCGGCGATCGCGAACAGCAGCGCGGGGAAGACGCCCAGGAATATTCCGCCGGCCAGTCCAGCGCCGACCCAGACCAGAAAGCCATATACGATCTGATTAAAGGTCAGTCCTGTGCCCGTTTGTTGCGCGAACTTTTCGGGATCAAATCTTTTCTGTGGCTGCGCGATACCCATCGCGCGCGCCATGCCGGCTTCATCCACACTGCGCCGCCAGCCGAACGCGATCGGGATGGCGGCCAGCGCCAGCGCGCCGATCAGGGATAATAAAGTTTCCATTTCGTTGCTCCTATTTGAACCAGATGGATAATTCCGCGGCTCCGCCATGCGCAAGCCAGTCCGCGAAATAAACGCCGACAACTCCCAGAAGAACGGTCAGCAGTGGATAGACTCCGACTTCGTCCCAGGCCAGATCGATGGGTAGGAAAAAGGTCAGCGGATCGAAGGATGGCGAGCTGCGTTCTTTTTTTTGTGTTTGTGGATTTTCAGTGGTACGGGTTGCAGCCTGTTGATTGACATACTTGCGGCTCTGCCTTGCGTACCGAAAGCGGCGTGATAGCCAAACTTCCGGCGGGACACGGTCGGGTCCGAGGCGCAGCAGGGCCAGTGCCATGAAGAGCACCAACACCAGGAAGCCAACCACCACTTTGCCCACAAAAGAGAGGGGCAGGAATAAACACAGCACGGCCAGTAATGCGCCGCCCCCCAGGATGCCAAGATCGCGGTCGTTGAACATGGTTTCCTAAAAAGGTGCCGCCGGCTGGAAGCTCTTGAGCATTTCGCCGATCTGCGGCAGGAACAGAAAGGCGAACAACACAATGATCACCAGCCCCACGACTCCGATGATGGCCATCGAGGTCATGCGGCTGGCACCGAAGGCTGCCCCGGCTGTGCCCTGCAGGACATAATACAGACCGCCCAGCAGCGCCACGACGATCAAGAGGCCGGCCATGAAGGCCCAGGCGTCACGGGCGATGGCGAGGATCTGTTGCAGAATGGGATCAAACATTTTTTTCTCCTTTAAGAACTAACAGGTTCCGAGGAACCAGGCGGCCAGAGGGATGGCCAGACTCGCCAGGAGCATGCCAAAGATCGCTTCGGCACATTCGATCAGCGCGTGTGCGAAGGAGGAGCTCCCGCCGATTGAGGCAGACAGGGCGGAAAGAAAGGCTGCCTTCAACATGCGCAGCGCCGCGAGTCCCCCGATCAACGCGGATGCAAAGGTCCCCAGTTCACTGATCGGTCCGCAGCCGGAGGCGTTTGGAAGGGAGGATTGCAATGCGGATACGATCTGCGGGATCCCAAGAAAGGCAAACAATCCGATCAGCATGACCGACAACAATGCCGAAACTGATTCCCAGACCCACAGGTTCGCTCCCAACACGCCTGCCGCGCTGACTCGCAGTACCTGCGCGATGCCGGCCAATAGAACAAATGCAAGCAATGCGCCTGCCAGAGCCATCCATGCTTCACGCAAAAAAGTCAGTAATAATGAAGAGGCTTCATTCATGAGGCAGATCCATCGGCGCGTGTTTATGAAATTCATCCGCAAGGGCGGGATAAAAACGTTCCCCCCAGAACTGCATCGGGAATCTGCGGACCGGGCCGGTGCGGTCTTTGAGGGTCAGGACTTCCAGGGGAGTGCATTCACATTTCTGCACATCGCCTTTCCTTCGAACCACCAGCACGCGGTCGGCTTCATACGGGACGCGCTCGTCGCCCAGCAAAGCCGACAGGTCATCGCCATCATTGAAGTTCTTTGCCTTCAAGGCCGCCGCTGCGATGACTGCCCAGCCATGTTGTTGCGCCATCTCCCGCAAGGAGGCGGCAGCCTCCCCGCTGCGTCCTTCGGTATTCATCATGCCTGTCAGTCCGATGACTGGTACCCGGTTGAGATAATCCACCGCGATCAGGGCGGGGCCTTTCATGGGAAAGGCATACTCATGAATCAACATGTCCTCCAAAGCGCGCACGGTATCTTCCTGTGAATTCAAGGACAGCAGCACCGCTTCACTTGCGCGCGCAAGGGTGGCCTCCACTTTTTCCAGCGGCGCTTTTTTATGCGGGCCGCTGGTCATGGCTTCCACTTGCAGCAGCAGTCGATAACGCAATTCCTGGGAGGTGTGCTCGTAGCATCCGATCACGGCAGGGAATCGTGCGGCAGCCGCTTCGAATAACATGCGCAGCAGCCAGGATGTCTTGCCGATGCCTGGCGCAGCGGCCAGCAAAGTCAGTCCGCCGCCCCAGAAGGTCAGACCGGCAAAAAGTCCAAAAGGAATATAGGGTTGGGGATTACCCAGGGTTCCGGAGCGCGGCATATCCTCATGATATGCAATTGTGGGCGGGGGAGAATCTTTGCTGTCGCTAAGTGGTCTGCAGGATTAATTGATAAAAAGAAATGCAAGCAATCCAAGCAGCAACCCCGGCAGGGCGGGAATGGGTCCGGCCTGTCTGCGCACCCAAAACTTGCGCCAGACTTCCAGTCCCAACAATGAAAGGATCACTGCGGGGAAGGGCAGGAGACAGGCCAGTCCACTGATGGCAAGCAGGTCGGCGCGCCCGATCAGACTTTTGCGATAACCATAGCCTGTCAGCAGGACCGGCCACGCGGATGGGAAGAATAAAAGCGGGACTGTGTACAGTCCTGAACTATTTCTTAGCACGCCCCATGCGCAGGCAAATAGAATCATCGCAGTCTGGATGGGGGTCACAGGCGCGGCGATCAGGATCGTCCCAAATAAAAAAAGTTCTATGCCCGGCACAAGCCGATAGCGCAGGTCAGCGAAGCTGAATAACGTAAATGAAACCAGTGCGAAAGATTCAGTCAGGGTCATATCTGATTGTCTTTTTTATTGGTTGGGGTGAAGGTCAGCATGCCTTGAACCTGATTGGCATTTCCAAGTTCGGCGGCATGATAGAGCGGATCTGGTGAACCTTTAATTTCATTGGGATGATCCAGATAGGCCTGAACTATTTTTGCTGTTTCTTGCGGATATTGCGCGGCGAGCACGTTTGGATCCAGGCCATGTTGGGTGACATGCGGTGACATGGCTTGAAAGCCGCGCTCAAAGTCATCAGGCGACCCTTTGAAGCTTGAACCGATGGCTGAATTCACGGAAGAGGAAAAACCGAAATCCTGTGTTTGGGATTGTGGCGGACTCCCCTGGGTTTGACTTGCATTGAAGCGCTGCATGCGTTGACCGAGTTCGGCTTGCCGCGCGGATAGTTCATGCCCATGCGCCAGGGAACGGTTGTATGCGGCTGGTGCGTGCAGTCCCATCGCATCCAACGTCCCCGCCTGTTGGGTGAGTTGCTGGGCGGCATTCAAATGACTCATGGCTGCCTGTCCATTGCCTGTTACAGTACCTGCTGCGGCTGAACTTGCAGCACCTCCCTGCCGCCCACTGGCGGCCAATGCGCCGATCGAGACGATCTGTTGCGCGGTCTTTAGCATCTGCCCGAAGGCGTCTGCGGTGGTGGAGATGGTCATCCTCCCAAGGATGCCGGCCAGCGAGAGCAATAATCCGGTTGCGCCCCAGAGCCAGATCACGCGGATGATGGCGGATAACAACCCCTGCCTGTCGAACAGGGACCCGGCTGCGATGCCGGCTTTGAAGACCCCGCCGGCCACAATGGGCAGCAAGGAGATCAGTACAACCGCCTTGATCCATAGGGAACGCAGCCAGGCCGCCTGCGGAAGAACACTTGCGATCGCGATCGGGGGAGCGAGAACAGCCAGAATGAACAGGACCGCGTTGGCGGAGGCAAAGGCAAACAACATCCCGCCGATCGCGAGCAGCGAACCGATGGATAGACCCACGGAAACCAGTCCGCCGATGAAGCTCAGATTGGAAATCCCCAGCACCACTGAAGTGGCTGTGGTGGAACTGACAAAGTTCATGGCCAAGCCCCCGGCTTCCCCGATCACTTTTCCCACCATCCACCAGCCCAGCCGCACGACCAGGTCCAGAAATGGTCCGGATACGACAGCGAGTACGCCCGCTGTGACCCAGTCGCCGATGACGCGCAGTCCAGAGTCGTCATCACCGAGCAATCTTCCCCAATGATATAAGGCCAGACGTAGAAGAAATAACGCGGGGGCCAGTGCGGCTGCCACGGGCAGACTCGACTGCGCGGCGCGGCTGTAATCGCCCTGACTGGGCGCCTGCACGATCTCCCCGATGACCTGGGTCCAGCGCGCCACTTCCTCGCTCATGGCGCGTACTTCCTTGTTGGCAGCCTTTGAAAGATGTTGGTCAAGGCCTTCGAGATGGTTTCAGTTGGAAAGACCAGATGATGAAAGATCTGCGAGATGCTGTTGATGATCGACCCTCCCGCGCGGTGGCGTTGAAGTTGGTGTGGGAGGCGGTGTTGTCGTGACATCCATCGACGGTCTGGAACTGTCTGGAGGTGTGGCGGCTTTTGCCATGCCGCTCAACGACAGCATGGCAAGCAACAGAGTCAAAATGATATAGGGACGGGCTTTTTTCATAGATCCTTCAAGGCGAATGGTGAGATGAGATCTCTTTTGAAACATTGATTTTGATATCCACATTTCTTGCAGATCGAAGGTTGACGCAGAGCGTGCAATGGGTGATGGGGGCCGTGCCTGGCAAGATCTGAGAGATGCTGCACCACCCGTTCGAGTTCCCTGCCGGACAGCGTTTGATCAAAGACCTGGGCCAGACCGTTCTCACAGTCAAGCGAGAAAATTCCCGGCGTGTTTGGCCAGGGGTGATCTCCGGTCGGGCTACATTTTTCCATCAAGGAAAATCGGACCTGATCCTGTTCCAGGTTTGATACCAGCAGTCCGATCTTATTCTCCACCACATGACCGACTGGAACTTTCCACAGCCACGCGTCGAATTGCACAGGCAAACGGGTGAAAGACAGGATCAGGGATACCTTGTCACTCTTCAGGGCATAGCCTGATTCAGAATCAACATTCAATCCTGCGCGCCAATCATGGACCAGGTATGCCCAGGTGCGTACATATGTAAAAAGATTGCGCCAGTCCCCACCCAGGGAATTGATCGCGTTCTGTGATCCAAAGCGGTTGATCAATTCGATCTTGGGTCTGGTGAAGAATGGCAGGAGTTCGGGCGCCTGGATGGTCGGGTGTTGGGAACGAAAAATGCGGACCCGCTCGATATATTGCCTGACCTCTTCGAGTTGCCCATCGAAGCCATAGCGGGTGAGATGCTCTCGCAGAGTCCCGCCGCTGGTTAGATCCAGCAGGCATTGCCAGACCGGGTCAAAAGGCGGGACAGGATCCGCGCCGGCCAACCACCAGTGCGCCGTCATTGGACAGAATAGATATGCAAGCGCTGACAGGATCGGATGCGCGCGCGCATTCTTGCGGTTGAGCAGGGCGAGAAAAAGGTCAGTGTACATACCAGCATAATAGGACAAATGGAATGGTTCGCCATGCGGCAGGAGTCACAGAATTGGTTATTGAGCGTGACTGGATCACCCTCCAGAGTAGCTGCATGAGAGCGCTGAGAAGGAATGATATGAACATCATGAGCAGAGCCTGTGATGAATGCTCAACAGGTAATACCCAGAGCACGGTAATCCAGAGCTTGACATCGCCCGCTCCCATCCAGTCACGTGCCCAAGTGAACAACAAAAGAGAGCAGGCCAGCCACAATTCGAGTGAACCTGGAAAATGCGCGATCACTCCAGTGGCAAGGATCGGAACGATGCACCAGTTCGGAATGCGACGGGTGCGCAGGTCAACCAGGCTGAAGACTAAAACATAAATGAGCAACCAGATCATGGTTGCTCATCATAGTGGAATTACAGTGAGGGTGTATGGATGGTGTCGGTATCGATGGAATATGGATTGATCAACTTCCTGATATTATCACTGCGTCTGAATCGCTACAGGCGGTCATCACTCGTCCGCATACCCCTTCTTGTCATCAATTTACTCGTATGTGCTGTCAAGAAGGGGACGGGAGGTTTATACTTGGCGAGGAGTTGACGCAGGGAGAGGGGATGCCTGCTCGATTCAAAATCATAATGAGGTTTTCAAATGATCCTAAAATTTTCAGGAAAGATAACATTGTGGGATAAAAATTTTGACCTCTTTGGGCGTGAGCCGTATATGATGGTCAGCGTCGGCGGAGATACCCTCTACCATGAAATCATGAAAACAGAAATTGACGGGCATGTTTTTATGGATGTGAACGGTGAACGTATTGAGGGAGAAATATACTACGACCAGGATAGCGAAAGCCCAAGCCTAAGGATCGGCGAGCGAGATATTCTCGGTTTCTTAAAGTAGTCTCGCAGAACAGGAAGCGCAAGTATGGCTTTCTGACAAGCCTTTTAGCGCGAGCCAGGTGAGCAAGATGGCTAATTTTTACGCGAACAGGGATGAGTGGGATAAGGCAATGAGATACTTTGCAGAAGCCATGTCTTTGGATACGCAAAACCCAGAGCACATTTTCAGATATATTCAATGTGTTACTGGAGCGGATAAAATCGCGGAGGTGGGGGGTGACGCAGTGCTAGATCTTACCAGCCAGGCCATTAACCTGAAACCTGTGAGAGAAACATTGTTTATTCTATTGAACATGCGTGCGGCCATTTACGACGGGCTTGGGAAAACCGAAGAGGCAGACCGCGAGCGTGTATGGATCGAAAAAATCCGTTCAAGCGCGCCGGGAAACTTAAGGGATAGGATCCTTGAAGGGGAAGAAATAAAAGCCCGACGTAGGTCTGATGACAGACCTGCTGGAGAGGACTCAACTAATCTGGACGCCAGACTTTAGTTTTGGGAGCGATCAAGATGTCTTTGGAAGAAAAAATCATTGAGAACGCAAGACGTTATGAGTCGGATGGAAAGAAACAAGTCCATTCAGCGACTGGGAAAAACGAGACCTGGTATAAAAGTATTCATCTGCATTTTGAGGGCAAGATCGCGCCGCTCATGAAGGAAGCAGGGGAACACTTTATTGAATATCATCCGGTCAAGTTTTCGTTTGGAGAGTCTACAGGATACAAGCAAGGTCTTTCGAGTGGCAAACTTTACCGGCATACTTATGGAACATATGGCAGCGGTTATATTTGCTTTTCGGATCAAAATATTTACATCAATGCCTTGGATGCGCTGACAAAAGAATATCCGCTATATCCCAAAGGCACCCAGGGTTTCCTGGATACTATTTTAAGCGGGCTGCAAGGTGAAATGAACGATCGAAACCCGTGTGTGGGAGACAAGATTTGGAGCATTGATTACCCCTCGATCAATGGCGCGCAGATCACACCATTGGATGGGGAATATAAAGAGATCCTTTTGCTTATGACGACCACGGTTGACTGGCAAATCCATGAACATTTTAAGGAGACACTGCCGGAAATGCTGGAGACAATCAAATTGGGCAGGGCCGGCAAACTGACGGCTATTTGGAGCAAGCCGAACGCGGCGAGTTTGTTAAAAAGCCTAACTGAACTAAAGAATGCGGGAATTATTTCTGAAGCAGATTTTGAGAAGAAGAAGCAACAATTGTAAAAATCAAACATGGTTGTCATGTGTAAAACTCGCCTGGCAACAGACGCACAACTTTTATTTTCAGTTAACAAGGACGGCACCGATGAATGAAAAAGAAGCAGATATTTTGGAGCATGGGATCACTTCGGACTATTGGGAAGAATATACGCGGGAACTGGCCTGGGAAAAAGAATCAACGCAGGCGAAGCTTTACATCGCGGGTACCTTGAGTGGTTTTTCACATGAATTTGTTTTGAAAGTAATGTTGGAGCAAGCATCCATCCATGGGACCCATTTTAAGAACCTGGGATTCTTTATTTGGAAAGATTTCTTTAGCCAATTGAAGTCAAAAACATTTGAAGTTGAAAGTAGTTATGCAAAGGAAATGGAAACGCGCAAACCTGACGGAATGAAGGTAATCAATATTCCGTACGAGGATTACAGAAGAATCGCAATCGATGAAAGAAATAGATTTCCGTATTTATTTTTAGCAAATGGTGATCTCGATGAAGAACTGCTTGGAGAAATTCATTTCAACGCAACACACTCAATGTCCAGTGCGGATATTAAGGACAAATATGATAAGGACGCTTTCATCGCAGGGACTTTGGTGGGATGTAGCGGCGTAAAATTAGAAGAGCTTGTACACACGAATGAAATGATACGACAGCTGGGCTGGTGAAGCGGTAACGTGCAAAGTGTCTGGAAATTGATTAACAGGAGGATGATAACAATGTTTGACTGGCTGTTTGGTAAAAAGGAAAATTATGGGGAGAGCGATGAAAAGAAGGAGTTGACCAAGGAGATTAACCGTCTTAAGGAAGAGTATCGGGCCATCCCAAACAATACAACCAGTATTGATGAGGGGCTGCGTCGGTTTCAGTTAAGTAAACAGATCGTCGCAGTTGCGGATACGATTTCTCCCTTTTTAGGCGGGGGTTTTTCAGGGGAAATTATATGTGACTATAATTATGCCCTTACGCAGATCACACAGAGATTGTGGGATATATTAATTTTCAAAAAGACGGCTTATCATAATGAGGTGATGGCATTACAGATCAAAGCCAATGCATTGTTGGATTGGCGGGAGTTGCACTATAAACGCTGGTGGAGCGACGAGGAAGAACCGTTCCAGCACGATCGGAGCAGGGCGGACCTCAAAAATTTGATCTCAGAAATTGAAAAAGCCCAGGTGCAGTAGCGACCTGCAAGCCCTCGTACGGGGATGATATATACGGGAATGGGTCAGCAGGAATACAAATTTATGAACCATGTTTTTGTTCAATATATAAGGAACAACACATATGAATAAAAAATCTTCTGGTTTGTATTTTTTACTGGCTGTGTTGCTCCTGCTGCCAGCGGCGTGCGCTGGCGCTGAGCCAATACTCCCTACGCCAACCTCTCTTCCACCCACGCAAACCCTAATTCCCAGTAATACTCCTCGGCCGAGCGTAACCCCACGGCCAAGCGAAACTCCACTGCCAACCATCACGCCTGAGGGCGAGATCGGTTCCACATGGGTGCGGGCGAAGGACGGTATGGTGATGGTGTATGTGCCAAAAGGTGCCTTCAACATGGGCAGTATCACAGGCGAGCCGGATGAAAAGCCGGTCAGGGTTGTGGAGATGGATGCTTTTTGGATCGACCAGAGCGAGGTGACCTATACGATGTATGCCCGCTTCGTGCCGGCCCGATCTGGCCCGCAGCCTGTTGTGAATGTCTCGTGGGAGGAGGCGTCTGCCTATTGCGCCTGGGTGGGTAGCCGCCTGCCAACGGAGGCGGAATGGGAAAAAGCGGCACGTGGTACCGATGAGCGCGTGTATCCTTGGGGAAATCAGCCACCAGCTGGTGATCTGGTGAATTTTGCCGATGTGAAATCACGCCTGAGCTGGGCAGATGTTAACGTGGATGATGGTTATGGAAACGTTGCACCCGTCGGAAAATACCCGGCCGGCGTCAGCCAGTATGGGGCATTGGACATGGCCGGCAATGTCGCGGAATGGGTCAATGATTGGTACGATGAATCTTATTACAGTACGAGTCCGTCGAGCAATCCAGTGGGACCAGCAGAAGGCTTTTTTCGTGTTTTACGGGGCGGCTCATGGTTTAGCACTGCGGCGGGGATTCGTGTTAGTGAACGCAGTTGGTACATCCCTGAATCTGGGTCGGACTATATCGGGTTCCGCTGCGCGCAAAGCACTGTTGCAAAGTGATGCCACACTTGACATAAGAACATTTGTTCTGGTATTATCTTCCTATGTCTATTTGGGATCGCTTCATATACCTTATAGGCTTGCGTCAAACGCCCGGCCCTCGAAGCTATAACCTGGATGTGAGTGACAGTTTTCAAGTCACACTTTCCACACTTGCTTCAGATGAGGGTCGCCCTGAATCCGAATTGATCCCTGAACTCTTGAACGCCGGCCTAAACCAATATACGTCCAACGAAAGACTTTGGAAAAAATGGGGCTCCCTCTCGGTGCGCGAGAAGGATGTAGCCGCGCTGGTATGTTTGGGATACACCAACCGCGAGATCGGCGCGCGTTTGAACATCTCGTCTGAAACGGTCAAGGATCGTTTGGAAAGCACACTGATTAAATTCAATATCACGAAGCGCACTGAACTGCGGCTGTTGTTCGCCAATTGGGACTTTAGTGCCTGGGAACAGGCGTAATAGCGCACTGAAAGCCGCTGCCTGTACTCGTAAATATATTTACGCACATCCGCCACCACACCCCATCACATCACATCCATCGTCGCGGTGATCACTTTTATATTTTCCTGCCTGCGTGAAGATCAGTTGAAACGGCTTCAAATTTAATTCTCCAGGGGCAACTAAATGGACTGTCCTTTAAACTGGCTGATATACAGATGATGGTAAAAACCCTTTCGATCCAATAATTGCTGGTGAGTGCCTTTTTCGACGATCTCTCCGTCGTTGATCACCAACACCTGATCCGCATCGCGGATGGTACTTAGGCGATGCGCGATCACGAAACTGGTTTTTCCTTTCATCAGGCGCAGCAATGCCTTTTGAATGTGCGCCTCCGTGCGCGTGTCAACGCTGCTGGTGGCTTCGTCCAGGATCAGGATCGCAGGGTCTGCCAGAATTGCGCGCGCGATCGAAAGCAGCTGCCGCTGTCCCTGACTCAGATTACTGGCGCGTTCTGAAAGATTCGACTCGTAGCCGCGCGGAAGTTGACGGATGAAGTGATCGGCATCCGCCAGTTTTGCAGCTTGGACGCACTCCTCATCCGTGGCATCCAGACGCCCATAACGAATGTTTTCCATCACTGTCCCTGAGAACATGAATGTGTCCTGTAAGACCAGACCCAACTGACGGCGCAGATCTTCTTTCTTGATATCGCGAATATCAATCCCGTCAATATGGACGCTTCCGCCTGTGATCTCATAGAAGCGTGTCAACAGATTGATGATGGTGGTCTTGCCAGCGCCTGTCGGACCGACCAGCGCAAAGGTTTCCCCGGCTTTCACATCCAGGGTCATATCTTTGATGATCAATTGACCCGGGCGATAGCCAAAGTTGACATGCTCAAATTGCACGTGACCTTTTATGCTGATTGCCGATTTTGCATCCGGCGCGTCATCCACTTCGGATGGCATATCCATGATCTCAAAGACTCGCTCTGACCCGGCCAGCGCGGCCTGAATGGAGTTGTACATGTTGGCCAGTTGGCGTAAAGGCTGAATGAAATTCTGCCCATAGGTGATGAAGGTGGCAATGATGCCCACGGTGACCAGTCCCTGCAGGGCAAGCCATCCGCCCAGCCCCGCCAGCACGATCACAAAGAAATTGCCCAGCACATTGGTGAGCGGCATCAGGAGCAGTGCATAACTGTTGGCAGAAACACCGGCTCGAAATACTTCTTCATTGTGTTGACGAAACAAGGCGATGGCAGATTCATTGCGGCGAAAAGCTTTGACCACCTTTTGGCCGCTGATGGCTTCCTCCATCACGCCATTGAGCTGTCCGAGATGTTTTTGTAATTCACGGAAGCCGCGGCGGGTATATCTGGCAACGAATTCCGTGAACCAGAACATGATCGGGACCACCAGCACGGAAGCCAGCGCCAGCCATTTATCCAATACGAACATTGCAATCAGGATCCCGACCAGGGACAGTACACTCGCCAGCAGGGAGGTTACATTTTGTGAGACGGCCTGGTTAATGGCATCTATGTCATTGGTCAGGCGGCTCATCAACTCGCCTGCGGGGTTGCGGTCAAAAAAGGAAATGGGCAAACTTTGTAAATGGCTGAACAGATCCTTGCGCAATTGTTTCAACGCGCGCTGCGAGACATCCGACATCAGCCAGGCTGACAGTGCTGTAAACAAATTATTCAAGAGATACACCGTCAGCATTGCAATGGCGATCTTCATCAATCCGGCTGCGTCTTTTGTCGCGATGAATTTATCAATAGCCGTACCCATCAGGTATGGACCGATCAAACCCAGCAAGGTGTAGATCAATACAAAGAAAAGCACCAGGATCAAAATCAGCTTGAAGGGATTGAGATAGGGCAGCAAACGCATCAAGGCATTGCGCGGGTCGCGCGCCTTTTCGATCTTGCCCGGGTCACCGGGCCGTCTTTGCAGACCAGGTCGGAATCCACTTCGATTGGATTGATTGCTCATGCTTGCGCCTCATTTTTTGATTCTTCCAGCCGAAGGCCGCTCCCCAACTGCGACTCGTAGATCTCCTGGTAGATGGAACTGGACTGCATCAATTCCAGATGTGTTCCTTCCGCGGAGATGCGCCCGTCGTCAATGACCACGATCTTGTCAGCCTTCAATACCGTGCTGATGCGTTGTGCGATCACCAGGGTGGTATGCCCTTGTAATTGAGACTCCAGCGCGTCCTGTATTTTTGTTTCGGTTTCCACATCCACGGAGCTGGTGGCGTCATCCAGGATCAGGATCTTTGGATGAGTCAACAAAGCCCGCGCAATGGCGATGCGTTGTTTTTGCCCGCCTGAAAGATTTGTGCCACGTTCCTCGACATGGGTCTCATACCCTTTAGATAACTCCAGGATGAAATCATGCGCTTGAGCTGCCCTGGCCGCGGCGACAACTTCTTCGTCACTCGCAGCGGGGACTCCGTATCGGATGTTGTCAGCAATTGTCCCTGAGAAAAGAACCGTTTCTTGAGGGACCATCCCGATCTGGGAAAGAAGCGCATCCTGCTTAATCTGACGAATGTCCGCGCCATCGAGCAGAATTCTCCCCGAGGTAACATCGTAAAAACGCGGCACCAAATTCGCCAGCGTGGATTTGCCAGCGCCAGTGGAGCCCAGCACGGCCACGGTTTGTCCGGGTTCAATGACCAGGTTGATATTTTCTAAAACTGTCTCGCTGATGCCGTGGTAATGAAAGCAGACATTCTCGAAGACAAGCCGCGCTTGCGCCTCTTCAGGCAGTGCTCTGGCGCCGGGCGAATCCAAAACCTCCGGAACCGTATCCAGAACTTCATTGATACGTTTGGCCGAGGCAAGACCGCTGGCCCAGGTATTGGAGAGCATCGTCATCATGGTCAGCGGACCCATGGTGGTCAGCAGGTAATTTGTGAAAGCCACGATCTGGCCGGTGGTCAGGCTGCCGCGAATGGCTTGCATCCCGCCGGACCAGATGACGATCACCATGCCGATATTGACACACAGGGTCAGTATCGGCGACATGCTTGACATGATCTGCATCACCCGCACGGAATGATCTGTGTAGGCTTCGTTGGCGCGCTCAAATCGCTGTCCTTCAAAATCTGCGCGCACAAAGGCTTTCACCAGCCGCGCCCCGGCGGTATTTTCCTGCAGGACGGTGTTGAGGCGGTCGAGTTTTTGCTGTACTGAATGGAATAGCGGTTCCATTTTTAGCACAAAGAAAATGATGATGATCGATGTGACCAGTAATAAAGGCAGGAGACTGAGCGCCAGGTCGCGGCTGGTATTGATCATTAAAATAAAACTGCCGATCATCAGCAGGGGAGCGCGCGTCCCGATCCGCAGTGAGATCTGTGCCACACGTTGAACAGCGGTCGTGTCACTGGTCAGGCGCACCATCAATTGGCCGGTCTTCTGTTCGTCGAGGTTCCCGTATGAAAATGATTGTATGTGTGTAAAGAGCGCATTCCGCAGATCGCGAGCGACGCTTTCCCCAACCTGCACGGATAAAATATTATTTCCAACCGCGATCAAAGTGCTGATGATTGAAATGCCGATCATGATCAATGCGGTCTGGGTTACCACCTGTTGGTTGTTGGCTGTGATGCCCTGATCGATGATGCGCTGGATCAAACGCGGGATGGACAGGTCGAGAAATACCAGGGAGGTCAGCAGGATCAGGGCTGCCAGAGAGCGTTTCCAATAGGGGCGAAGAAAATGAATGAGTTTAAAGATTTGTTTCATTGCTTATTTTTTTTTCAGGCTGCTGTCGCTTTGCGAAGCAAAGAGCGGATGAAGGAGCTGCATGGCCTGATGAATTATCTCGAGTTCAGCGCTGGAAAGATGTTTCAAGGCTTTGGCGATATTGGCTTGCGCACCTACCCGCGCCAAATTAACAATGGACTCACCGCTGTCTGTGAGTTCAAGCGTCAGCCTTCTGCGGTCATGGGTGGACTCCTCGCGGCTGATCAATTTTTGTTTGACCAACCCGTCGACCAGCTTGGAAACGGATGGGAGGGTTAGTCCCAGGTGCTCTGCCAGATTGGAAAGAGAAGAGTCAGGATTGCGCTGAACAAATCTCAGCGTTCGAAACTGGGGGATCGAGATATCAGACCCGTGACCGCGGCGCATTTCCACGCGGATCGATTGCATGATTTGCGGGGCGGTCTCCATTAATTCCCGCGCGCAGGTGTCAAGCAGTTTTGTCATAATTAGTTAGCCTTTCTAATGATTAGAGAATGACATTATAACTTCAATTCACATGGATGGAACGGCCTGCCCTTTGATGTCAGTCACCAACTTGTGGCTTACCAAACGGTCAAGCCCCCCATATCTAGTACCCCCATTTCACCCCCGTTTCATACCCGGACGGGGGCTGTTTATTCTTCAGTAAAGGGAATACCCTCATGAAATGTATATTATTCCCTTCCTCAGAAGCCACAAATTGGTCGTTCTATATGCCCAGCACGCTGCGCGCCATGAGAGTGCCACCCTGGTTGCTGAACTGGCTCTGCTGGGCTCGGTCACGGTTCTGGACGGTGGCAATCGTTTTGTTCCATATCGGGTTGCGCATTTGCTGCGGCGAAAAACGGTGGATGTTGCCGCAGCATCGCAGCGTATATTCGTGCGGCGCGCATTCACCTGCTATGAAATGAATTCGCTCCTGGCTGACACGCCTGCGCTGCAACAACCCTGCCTGATCCTGGATCTGCTGAACACCTTCTATGACGATCATGTTCCCACGCGTGAAGTCAGTCGCCTGTTGAAAATATGCCTGGATCAGATCCATCGTCTACAGATTTCCGCTCCCGTGATCGTTACGCTCGGTCCGCCATTGGCTGAGGAGCGCGCCTCCCTGCTTCAGCAGGTCTGTGAAAGGGCGGATGAAGTCATTACGGCTACCATTCCTGCCCAGCAAGCCACACAGCCCGCATTGTTTTAATCGATCATTATGGGCCGTACTGTCATCACGATCACCCAGCATCTGAATGAGACCGAGGGCATGCTCTCACCGTTTCGGCGTACGCTGCGCCGCGGCGATCAGTATGTCTTCGATGGTCTCTTCGCGGCCGCGCGCCGCCATATCGCCGCCATCGGGCAGGCTGAATCCTTGCTGCCTTTCGAGTCGGCTTTACTTGCCATGCTGTTGGAACAATCCAAGCAGATCGCAGTCCTTGAACAGAAACTTGCGGAATTGATCGCGAATGAGTGAGGCGACTGGTTGGCTTCTGGATGTATACGCGGATCCGGAGGATGGGGTCATCCTGTGGCTGCTTACCGATGACGGCAAACGCCTGCGCTTGCGCATGGATTTTCCAATCACGTTTTATGCGGCCGGGGACTTTTCACTGCTGCGTCAGGCCTGGATCTTTTTGAAGGACCTGGATGTGCAACTGGCGCGCACGACCCGCCGCGACCTTTTTCTCGGCGAGCGTGATGTGATGAGTGTGCGCACATCCACGCCCGCAAAACAGCCATCGCTCTTCGCAGACCTCGCGTGCCAGTTTCCATCCCTGGATTATTACGACTCCGATCTGCCCCTCAGTCTGCGTTTCATCGCGCAGACGGGTACGCATCTGTTGGGACGCTGCAGGGTCAAATTGGATGGGGAGTGGGTTCAGACTCTTGAAGCGCTGAATTCGGCCTGGGAAATAAATCCCGCCCCCATCCCCTTACGTATCCTGACTCTCAGCCCCGATGTCAATCCAGTGCTCGGCAAGCCGAAAAATCTCAGAATACGATACAAGCAGCATGAATACAAACTTGCGCTTGAGTCCGTACGCACGTTCATGATCGGATTGAAGGCGGATCTCAATCGTTTTGATCCCGATCTGATCATGACCGAATACGGCGACACCTGGCTATTCCCGCAGCTGCAGGTCTGGTCCAGGGAAAGCGGGATCGAATTAAATCCCAATCGTGATCAAACCAGAGAAATCCAAATCCGCCGCGCGGATAGTTATTTTGCATATGGACAGGTGGTATACCGCGGTGCGCAGGCGCATTTATTCGGACGCTGGCATATTGATCGTCATAACGCCATGTCGTTCGGGGAATATGATCTCGAAGGGGTCATGGAACAGGCGCGCGTCACGGGTCTGGGGGTACAGGAGATGGCGCGTAAATCTCCGGGGGCTGGTATCACGGCGATGCAGATGCACACCGCCCTGCGGAATGGGATCATGGTCCCCTTTCAAAAGCAGCAGGTCGAAGACAGGAAGACACTGGCCGATCTTATCCATGCCGATCACGGCGGGTTGATCTATCAGCCTTTGATCGGCCTGCACGGCCATGTGGCGCAGATCGATTTTTCATCGATGTATCCCGCCATCATGGTCAAGCACAATATCTCACCGGAAACGGTCGGAAAAGAGGACGCGCCGGAAGGCTTGATCCCCAGGACTCTGCGGCCTCTGGTCGAAAAGCGCCTGATGCTCAAGAACATCATGTCGGATCTAAACCCGCGTGATTGTCGGGTGGAAATACTCAAGGCGCGCGCAGCTGCGCTCAAATGGCTGTTGGTGGTTTGCTTTGGGTATCTGGGCTACAAGAACGCCCGCTTTGGAAAGATCGAATCGCATGAAGCCGTGACGGCTGTGAGTCGTGAGTTGATGCTGCAGGCCAAGGAAGTGGCGGAGGATCTGGGTTTCACGGTGCTGCACATGTACGTGGACTGCCTGTTTGTACAGCAGGAAGGGTATACGCGGCCGGCGGATTTCACCCCACTCATGAATGCCATTGTGAATAAGACAGGCATCCCGATCGCGCTGGAAGGGGTCTTCAAGTGGGTCGCATTCCTGGCATCCAAAAAGGATGCGCGCGTGCCGGTTCCCAATCAATATTTTGGCGCATTTCTCGATGGGTCTCTCAAGTTTCGTGGCATTGAACTGCGCAGGCGCGATACAACTGTCTGGGTGCGCAAGGTGCAGTTGGCCGTGCTTGAAATTCTTGCCAGGGCGGATACGCCTCAGGAATTGGCGGAGCGGGTTCCAGACGTGCTGGCCTTTGTGGAGCACTGCAAAAGCCAGCTGAGAGCAGGCCGTGTTCCCCTGGAGGAATTGATCGTAAGGCAGCGGATAAGCCGCGCTCTGGATGGATATAAATCTCCTTCTCCTGCGGCGCGCGCAGCTTTGCAATTGCAGTCCATAGGCCGGGTGATCTCCCCCGGCCAGTCGGTGCAGTTCCTATATACCCGCAGCGGCAGCGGGGTGCAAGCCTGGGAACTTGGTGAGGCACTGCCTGCGGATAGCGTGCACACCAAACGCTATTGTGTCATGTTGGATCGGGCAATACAGACCGTACTTGATCCAGTCAAGTCATTATGCATTCCTGAACGCTTGCTCTGACCTCACTTATATCCACTGCTGTAAATGGAATCAGATAAATTCAAAAGATCGATAAAATGGCTTGAAAAATGGTCCGGAAATCTTTCTCATCTGCGGTGAATTGAAATTAAAACGGGCTCTGTCCAAAAAGCAAGTCTTGATTAAAACAAAAATATAAAATATCATTTGAACCATAAATCCTCGGGTTGGCAGAAGAGTTTATGAATACAGATAAAAAACACACAAGAGACAGGATTTTCAAGTATCTTAATTCTACTTGGCACAGGCTTACCTTTTGGCAAAAAATGCATATTTTTTATCTGGTTTGGAAGCATGTTTTCATGAACAAGATTCGTCAAGTTTCCATGTTTTGGATCAAGACTTAATATTAAATTACGAACCGGTCCACGGAATAGAATTGAAGCAACCATCTTGGGGGGAATCAAGCCTATGTCGATTTATTCCAGCAGCCATGCCTTCGCTTTGTCAACATCGGTAAATAGCTTGACTGGCTGTCCGCGATTGGCTGATACTGTTTCCAGGAAATGGAAGTCTTCTGTTATTTCTGTCACCACCAGCGCTCTTTTCACTTCTCTTTCACTGATGTAACTCGGAGTGTCCGTGTTCATGATTATTTTAGGTACATCATAAATTTCAAAGGCGGATAGCTTTAATGTCGCTTGACGATAGTCGCTAAGAATTAATAAACAATGATTCTCATAAACAGCATCGGCCACTTCTGGAAATGACGTCCTTGAATTCATTCAAGGTAATGAGTCCCTGGATGTGGAGCTCAATGATGCATTCTTCCTGGTTATATCTGATGGTATGCGGCATGGGTCTCCCGAATCTTTTCCCTCTGCTCCATGATAAAAATAAAAATATTTGCGGTCTTTGAATAAGCGGTTGTTGTCCCGCAAAAGACTGCCTTTAATTAAATGCTATTCTGAGTCATTCTGGAAGATAACCGAAAACAAAGAAGCCTGTGTGGCTTCTTTGTTCTTATAAACACAATCGGTAACGGTTCGTTGTGAAACTTAATCCCAGGGTTAATCCCCCGGCCATCCGATCTGACCCTGCCCCTCCCGCACCGCCCAGTAGATCACCCCGCCCCAATTCCACGAACGGCCGTAGAGCGGGCTGTTCACACTGTTGTTGTTATCCATCCTGCGAATGGTCAGATTGTTATCCCAGTACGCGTCGGGTATGCCATCGTTGTTGATATCGGCCTTCACGGCGGCTGGAAGATTCCGCACTGCGGATGGCGCGACCTCGCCGTTGTCTCCGTCGCGCCTCCATTCATGGTCCACAACTTCCATGTGCCCTGTTCCACGATCACAGTTATATCTGCCATTCCGGTTTGGACCGGGCACGCAGTCCTCAATGGCTGTGTATTCGAAATAGCGCAGTTCCCAAAACAATTTATACGGCGCGCGTCCGCGTCCGGTAAACACGGGCATGTCGGCTGGTAGTTCTTCGAGACCGCTGATGCTGCCAGCCTGTGTCCCAGCGCCGACGGCGGGATGCGAAGGCACTTCCCATTGGATGATCCTGGGGCTTCCGCCTGCGCCCTGATCCGGTAACATCAAGTCGCCGATGTACGGCAGCGTGACAAACATCGGACCGGCGGCCCGCAAGGTCAGGGTCAGGCGCAAATTCTGCCAGTCTCCCACATGCGGCGCGGCTGGTGACCCGCCGCCATAGGATAGATAATTCTTTCCGCCCGAACCCGAGGACTCCAACATGCCGCCATTACGGATGGCGGTCGGCCAGCGCACAAGGGTCGCGGGATAGGGGCGCAGGTCGAGGTAGATCTCCGGAAAGGAAACACGGGCGCTGATGTTCCATTCCGAATTGGTGCAGGTAATGCCGCCCGCGCCAGCCGTGAACCGGTCACAGGGATTCTGCGGCGCGGGAGCCTGCGGATCGCATGGCAGGTCATCCACCATGTCGCCCCCTGACTCCACGATCTGGCCCGTGCAATTATCGACCCAGGCGGGGAAGGCGCTGCAGATGCCGGCCGCGGGATCATAGGCCGTGACTTGATAGACCATGTGCTGGCCGGGTACGCAAGCCCCGCCGCCTTCTTCATTCCCATCGCCTGGTTCATCGCCGCCGTCGTCATTGCCTCCGATGGTGCAGATGATGCTTCCGTCGGGTTGAAAGGTGCAGGTGGGCGCGGACTGCGCCTGAACAAAATTCGGCCGGGCGAAAAACGGCAGCAGCCCCAGCAGGATGATCATGAAATAATTCTTCATTGATTCACCCCGGCAGAGAGTTCATTCAGGATGAACTGTTTATCATTCTCATCGGTCTGATCCCGCCAGTTTTGCGGCGGTTTTGCATCAAAAGATGATATGTGCTTCCCAGCCATTTGGTATCCCAGGGTCTCGTGTCATACATGGCTGCGATGGTTTCGCGTTCATGCGCATTGGCTTCGGGATCTTTGATCCCAAGCCTGGGCTGTTCCTGTGTCCCGATCCATACCCAGAGTCCATCGGCCAGGTAGCCGAAGAGCAGGAACGAGCGGGTGGGTGTGGCGGGTGATGTGTAGATGTGTCCATCGAGTGAATAGATGATGTGGGTGTTCTCGGCATCTTCCACGACCAGGCAGATCACAGAATACTCGCCGCCCCAGGTCTCGATGGTATTTCCAACAACACTGCTGGTTCGAAAGCAGCCGCGCATGGCGTAGGTGATGGCAGGCTCTCCGTTTGCGTTCAGCCGCCATTCGGTCAGATCAGGATCGGGTGGGATGAAACTGACCGGTACTTCGCTCAAGCCCCTGGCATTGGCCGGGATGGTGACCGCCTGCAACGGTCTCATTGGCATGTCGTCAAATCCAAGCAGTTCTGTTGCCCTGGCGCGGCTGTATCCCTCGCGGACGGCGAGCGCCCAGGCTATTGTTTTTTCCAATCCCTGATAAACACAGGCTGGTTGGATGACGTTATAGGTCCGACTTGCATAGGTCGGTGAGAGCGACCAGTCGGATGAGTCGCCTGGACATTCGAGAGGCGTTCCAGACTCGGGTTGCGTGGGCGCGGTTGCTTCCGGCGCCGGCGTGGATAAGGAAATGGAAACAGGCGCGGCTTTGACTGTGCTCATCAGCAGGTATTGATTGAGCATGGCCATGCCGGAGACCGTGAAAAGCAGGATCAGGATCAGCGCGCTGATGACCGTATAGGCGCGTGGTTGCCTGAACCCTGCCAGGTCTTTATAAGTCAATCCATCCAGGATCGTTATAAATATCGTCTTCATCAGAGTCGCGGCATGGAAACCCCTTGCTTTAGCAATGGGGAGGAAATGCCGCCTCCTTCTTTTGAATTGGTTTCAATTTTCAATTTAAGCCTCTGTTATAATTTCGGTAAGGCACTCCATTTTTTTTGGAGACAACAGCTTTCAGTACCTTACCAATTGAGAATAGAAGGTTGCAGAGAATAATCGTTCTTTGCATAAAATCCTCAGCGTCAAAAGTGTAAAACTTTTGTAACTTCGAGCCAGTCCTTTGTGACTGGCGGGGCAGTTGTAAACCTGCCATTGATCTCAACCCTAACGGGTTAGGGATAAAGCCTCCGCCTTTAGGCGTGAGGTTGTTTACTGTTTGACTCCAGAAAAAAACTATTGATCGCCGCGTGTGACGCCATGCGCCAGATATCCGATCGCGCGCACCGTCACCCAGCGTGTGGGAAGGATATAGCCTGCGGAACGGGTACGGGCCACGACCAGGCAGGCCGGACGGTCCTGATGTCTGCCGCAGGAAACAGAGCTAAGTTGCGCATGCCCCGCCCGCTGGGCATTAAAGTACAGGGCGGCGACGCCAGTGCCGGCCGGGGCCGCGCTGATCGCGCCGTTGGGCAGGACCGTGATCTCCTGCGCGCCGGCGTGCGCGGCCAGGTCAGCCGCCGCCACGGTTTCCATCACCCGCGCGTTGGTGATCATGGTGTCCAGGATGCCCAGCAGGAACAGGGACATCAAGGGCATCAGGATCGCGAACAACAGGATCGACTGACCGCGTTCACTTCGTTTGTTCTTCATTGCCATCTCGCTTTCCAGGTTTCGGAACGCGAGATGAACCACTCGCTCTCCCAGCCGCCTGTACTGAGTCCAAGCAATCCATTGAACAAGGTTGGCGCTTGAAAGGAAACCAGACATCGACCCGGCAGCCCTGGACCGGCGGGCGGCGAAACCTGCACGCGATAGCTTGCGCCCCGTGTCGCGGACCAATCCGCATTCAAGGTTTTCCAGGCCAGGTTGACCGCATTGCGTTGCGCGCGGGCTGGATCAGGCGACTGTGATAAAAATTGTGAACAGGTGTATGCGGCGGCGGTTGCTGCCGTGCGGGCGCGATGGGCTGGAATCCAGGAGAGAAGTCCGAAAGCCATCAGGATCGCCAGGGTGGCAAACAGGGCGGTCTCGGGCAGGGCCTGACCGCGTTCACTTTTAGGATTCCAGGCTTTCATTCAATGCCTCCGTTGGGAGGACCGGGATAGAAACGCCACAGCCGAAAATAGTTGGCTGCGCGCTGGGCCTCGGTCAGGCGGATGCCGAAGATCCAGCTGCGCGAGTCTTCCACGCTGATCAATGAACGCACCTGACGCGCTCCGCTCTGACCCGCGTTGATCCGATGCGCGAGGTCCGGCCACAGGACATTGTCACGCGCGTGTTCTGTCATGGGCGTATCGTAGGATCCGCTGGCGACCCCGGTGATGAACACGCCCCAGTCTGTCGAGGCGGAACGAAAGGCATAGAAGGCGGCGAAGGTCATGCCAAACAACAACAGGATCAGGATCGGCATGACGAACGCGAACTCTGCCAGCGCCTGGCCCTTTTCCTTCCTGCGCTTCATTTATCCTCCCCGCGCCATTCGCAGCGCTTGAATGCCAGCTTCAAAAGCGGCGATCAATTCATTGCGGTAGCGGGCGATCACGGCGATTGCCACCACGCCGACCGCGCCAAGGATCAGAGCATATTCAGCAAAGTCCTGGCCATCTTCCTCGCGCACAAACCGTTTGATTTTGTTTAACATGGGAGTCTCCTTTTGAATAAAAAAAATCGGCTGACAGAATGTTCTGTCAGCCGATATGATATATAGCTGTGGTTGGGGGTATGCTTTCTCTGTCGCTATGGATGTGTGTTGCCCTCGATGGTGAAGCAGGGCATGCTGTCAAGGAAAGTTAAGAAATCCGTTTTCATGTTTTATACAGGATAATACACAATATATGTATATTATCCTGTATACATTTTTAAACTTCAGACCGTTTAGAACATCCCCGCGCCCATGAACGGTGCGATGATCGCCAGCACCAGACCCATCACGGCCATCACACCGAACAACCCGGCCCGCTGCCGCACCAGCGCCGCTCTGGCCTCCGTGATTTCCACCACGCTGCGATGAACAGACTCCTGCAGGCCCTGCACACTCGACAGCAGCGGACGATTATTGGCGAAGAAATCATGAATGTCGCGCAGGAATAAATTGGCTTCCACATCCGCGGGATCCGGCAGGTGCGCGCGGGTCACTTCAATCGCCTTCGTGAAATCCTCCACCTCCATGCGCGCCACCAGCAGCCCGAGCAGATTGCAGAACGGACCGCCAACGGCCGATGCGCGCCGCAGGGCTTCCTGTACGCCGACCCCGGAAGATAATAACGAACCCAGGACCGACAACCCGATCAACATGTTGTTGCGCAGTCCCTCCGCGCGTTTTTTCGCGAGAGTCTTCAAGCGTACATACGGCCGCCTCAGACCCAGGAATATAAAGATCAACGCGATCACTGGCGCGGCCACGAGCATGTTCATCGAGGCGATCGCGCCGGCCAGCAATCCGCCCACTGTCAGGAAGATCGTGAAGTCGCGCATGGCGACCGCGTAGAATTCGCCGGGCGAGTCATACGGATAGCCGGCCCGTCTCAACATGCTGACCACATCCGCCATGTTCGCGGCCTGATCGGGATCAAAGCGCCCCGGCCAGAGCGCGATCAACAAGGCTTCCCAGGTGGAGCGCTTCTGGATCGGACGGGAGGGTTGCAGATTCATCAAACGGTTGTTGCCAAAAGTGCTGAACGCGGATTGGAAAGCCGAGAGCAGTTCGAACGCCAGCACGCTGACACTGAGCGCGCCAAGAAAGGCAAAAAAGGTCATGGGGTTTCTCCTTGTGCAAGATCACTGCGGAAGTTTAATAATTTTTGCAGATGGGTATCGCCCGGCTGTCGTCTGCGGAAGGGTTTTGAAAACAGGCTGCTCTGCAGCGCGTGCATGTGGTCCATGTTGCGGGTCACATGCGCGGGCGGACGCGGCCTGGCATCCTGCAAGGCGCCGCTGCCGCTCTCCCAGGTCTCACCGCCATATTCGCGCGGCCAGAGCGGATAGGCGGCCATGTCCCATGCAGGCAGGTGGTTATTCTTCCAGGCGCGATGCCAGCGCCAGAAGGCCTCAAAGCGCGCAGCCCACAGGCCCCAGACCAGGTCGATCTGCATGGCCTCATCGCGCAGCAGTCCGAGCGTTTCGGTGCAGTGATGACAGATCGGGATGGCGTTCTCCGGACGCTGGTAGCGCCAGGTGATCTCGACCGGTGAGTTCCGCGATGGACGCAGGATCGGATGCCAGGAGCCGGGCTTGCCGCAGCGCATGCATTCGTGCGGAAATTCATGCTGCCAGGGGATGCCGGCCACCGAGGCGGCCACCAGTTCATCCAGATAGGGAGCTTCGGCTCGCAGGATCGAATGCGACAGGCGCACCGCGTTGTGTGGAATGCTCCAGGAGTCGCAGAAGTCCAGAAGAAACCCCGCCGAACTCACGATCTGTCCGCGTTCCCACACTTCGAATTTGCTGCGTTGAATGGTGGTCCTGATGCGGCCGTGATGAGTATCGCGGATGCGGCGCATGTCGGCCACGGCTTCTGACAACAGCGCGAACAACAGGCTGTCCATGCCGGTGCCCGGATCGATCGCGCCGCTCTGGGGCAGGTCGGGGGCAACCGAAAGGATGGTCTGGATAAAAGGGCTGATATCAATTTTGGGCCCGCATTCAAGCACATACCGGCAGGGGGGCATTTTGATGAATCTCCATTTTGAAATGATCTCATCAAACAAAACCTGCCCGTCTGAACTCAACCCAACCATCCGCATCGACGGGCAGAAAAATGTGTGAAATGTTCTGGCGGCTTCCGTTGGATAGACAAAGGCCAGCAGGTCGCGCTTAAGATCCCGCATGAACATCGCGCCCAGTGCGCGTTGATCGGAACTGACCAGGAAATGCAGTCGGATGTTATTCATCGCCCTCTCCACAAAAAAGGATTTCGCGCACCGCGGCCAGACGCGTATTACTCGCCCCCATCCCATTGATCCACTCCGACGCGAGCGGATGAACCGCCTGCGCGGGGATCTGATATGGTTTCGATGGCGCGCTGTTGATCAACGCCAACAGTTCAACGGGCGGCAGGTCGGCCAGTTTTCGAAAGACACCGCGCGCTTCACGCAGTGGATGTTCACGCAGCCGGCTGATGGCGTATCCCAGGGGATCGGCGAGCTGTCCGCTGCGCGGGCTGGCCGCATACAGCACCCAGGAGACGAAGGCGTGCGCGGAGGCCTGTACCTCCAGCAGTTCCTTCTGGACTTTTGGATGCACGTCATTTTGTGAAAGCAAACGCTTGAGCTCCCAGTGCGGCGGCGCCGCCTGCTCCGGTCTTTTCGCGCCATGCGCGTGTTGGGTGGTGGAAGTGTTTTTCTTGATCGTGTTTAAAGGGTGTTTTAAAGAGCTTAAATCCGTCCCATTTGCGTCTGCCATATCGCCCCCACCCGCGTCCGCTAAGAACCCCATCCGCGTCTGTCTATTGCCCCCATCTGTGTCTGCCAAAATCGCCCCATCTGCGCCTGGCATATTGCTCCCATCCGCGTCCAGCGGTTCGTCCAGGAGTACCCGAAAGGTACGCGGCATGCTCTCCACGCGCAGGTCCAGATAGGGAGTCGCGGGTGAACTTTCCAGTTCGACCAGGAAAGAGCACAGATCCCCGCCGCGTTTTTGTGTTTTCCATTGCGGGTTGAGCCAGGCCTGAATGGTCTTATACCTTCCCGACCCGCACAGCCGCGCCATTTCCAGGTAGCCATTCCTGAAGGTGACGGTCTCGCGTCGTTCGCCGGTCCTGGCATTCAAATAGGCCATGTCACGCGCGACGGTCACCAGCCAGGCCTGCGCGGGAGTCAGGTTATATTTCCGGATGGTCTCGGTGATGAAGTAATGCGGGATGTGAATGTCGCCCAGGCAGTTCACGATGCGCCTGTGCAGCTCCTGAGCCAGATGATCCACATCAGAGGAATACGAACTGCCCGCTTCAAAACGCGCCATGTCCATCACGCTATTAAATTGCAGGCCAGGGCTCGAAGACTCGACCGGCCTGAGCAGCTCCTCTGGATCATCCACGGCCAGTAACTCCTGCAGGGCCTGCGACAGGGACCTGCCTTGCTCCAATAAATTCTTCAGGGCGAAGTAGACCGCCTGCGCATCCGCGCGGGTCAGTCTCGGGGTCATGAAGACGCGGTAGCGGATCGGAATGCGATGCGGCCGGCCATCGCGCCCGCGATGGTATGTGCGTTGAGCGGGGGGATCGATGCGCTGCACCAGTCCGTCGAGTTGCGATTGGATTCCCGCCTGGGCGAGCAAGCGCCAGAAAGCGCCGCTGCTGATACTGCTGAAACGCATGACCTGCCGGCTGAATAACGGCAGGGATTGATTTTCAGCCGCATGCATCGCCCAGGCCGCCTGATGAAATCCGATATATAACCAGACGGCCTTCGGACCGATCTCCATTCCGAGGCGGCGCAGGTAGCCCTTCACCACCACCTGCCTGTGAGGTTGCACGATCCTGTCGTAATCCAGCCATTGGACCGGCTCGATGCCAACTTCCTCCTCCGCTGCCTGCGGTTCCTCCACCCCGCTGTCGCGCGCAACAAATCGAATGGAAACGGAACGGCCTGTGATCGCGTTTAAGATGATCTGGATCTTGTCCTTCATGCGCGCCTCGAGCCACTCGCGCGCAAATGCAGTGCGGGTCGCGATGGTGATTCCATCCTGCCCTGCCGTCTGGATCTCGATATCGCGCACCCAGTTCTCAAATTGCGCGCGCGGCAGGTCGGCCTTGAGTTGCGCAAGCAGCGCTTCCCGCACTGCCTGGTTGGTTTGTTCAGTATTCATTTTTTGGACTCCAGTAGAGATTGCCTGCCTGGCATTTTCTTTCGGCGCAGGCGGGATGATGGACGGTTGCGTGGACGCAGGGCGGGCGGATCGTGGACGGCACCTGGACCGGACCGACTGCGCGCTCCATCCAGTTCCCCATCAACAAATTTTTTCGGGCCGGTTAATTTCAGGGTATAGCTCGTCGATTTCTGCACAGGTTCAAGCTTCACCAGATCTGATCGATAGGCGGTCAGTCCAAAGCGCAGCAACGCCGATACCAGTTCGCCCAGGGGCACATTCAAGCCGTCTTCCGAAGCCAGCGCGGATATTTCCTGTTTCAGCTCGGGCTGGAAATTACGCCAGGTGACGATCACCCGCCACAGGGCTGCTGAATGTTTGCCGCCTTTGGGTCTGGCGGCGGCTTCGTATTTGATGAAAGCTTCAGAACTTGGAAAGAGGGTCATGCGCATTCGATATGGCTGGTGGCGCGGGTTCAGACTCAAGTCCCCGACCGCATAGGCTCGCAGAGCGTACCCGATCAAGGCGCACGCGACCTCGCCTGCGGGTACAAATAATTCCTGTGCGATCGCTTTCACTTTGAGCGCCAGCTTTGGATCTACTCCACGATAGACCGCCTTGTGACTGAGGTGTTCCTTTTCCCACTGGCGCCTGCGCTTGCGCGGCGCTTCATAAATACCGGGCGGATTGCAAGCCAGGTCAGTCTGCGCGGCATCATCAAAGGGATTGCGTCTGTTGCTCATGCCGGCCTCCTAAAATTTCATGACATGCGCGCTCAGGGCTTGATATTCCTTCGCGGCCCGGCAGAGCGGGTCTGCCTCCAGGATGGTCCTGCCTTCGGCTGCGCATTCACGCAGGATGGTGGCGCGGTGGATCGGGGACAGGATGCTGGAGGAGAATCGCTCGCGCAGGTCGTCCAGCGCGGCCGCGCTTTCAGGGGTCTGTTCATCATAAAAGGTTGGCAGGATGCCCAGCAGTTTCCCGCGCCACTCCTTCTTCTCCTGCAGGATGCTCAGCATCAGCAAAACCATGGAGACCCCATCGGATAACAGGAATTCGGTCGCGCTCGGGACGATCACCAGATCGGAAGCCCAGACCGCGCGTTCCTGGATCCCACCCACGCTCGGCGCGGTATCAAAGATGATGTAATGCAAACTCTCCTTGAAGAAGCGGCTGATCGAGGTTCGTATCGCCGAGATGGGTTGGTTCTGCGCGTTCAATACGGTTTGCGCAGCCATGGTCTGCTGGTCGCCGGGGATGTAATACAGCGCCTCTCGCCCGGAAGTCCGCACCCAGGAGCGCACGAATGTCGTCTCCTGCGGGCTGTCTCCCATTGTCAGTAGATGAAAGACACCTGGTTCAGGACTGCGTCCCAGCGCGGTGGCGCACTGGCCCTGCGGGTCCAGATCGATCAGCAGGACCCGCCTGCCTTTTTGAACCAGGCCGTGCGCCAGGGATACAGCGCTGGTGGTCTTGCCGACCCCGCCTTTTTGATTTGCGATGCAGATCACTTTTGTTGTCATGTGGTTTTATCCTTATCTGAATTGAACGGACGCTGCAGGTGCTTGAGCAAAAGAAAGAACAGCAGCCCGAGCGCGAGCGGGGCGATGCAGGTGACCAGGCCGGCCAGAAGACCCGTCATCATGTCAGCCTGCGGGGAGCGGACTGTCCGGGGCGGTCGTCCATGCTTCGGTTTGTTGGGTGGCGGCCGGCTGTGTGCCTTCGATCAGCCCCAGCTTTTCCAGTTCCGTACGGATGATCAGCGCGGCCTGCGCCTTGGGCACGCGGTACTCACGCTGCGCCAGATGGTGGAGCGCAGAGAGTTCCTGTTCCCGTAGATAGATGATGACTTTTGGCATATGCACCTCGTTAAAAAAATAAAGAGCCGTGTGGGTACGGCTCTTGTATCAGGCGCGAGTCAAATTAGTTTCCAGTTTGATATCCAGGAATTGTATGAAAATTCAGATGGGCATCTTTTCTGTGAATGGCAGCCTGGCCTGGCACTTTATGGAAATGCAAAGACCTGAACATACAGTTCAGGTCTTGTTCTAATCAACCTGGTCGTCAAATACACGAGGATGCTGAACAAGGAATACTACGATGTGTCAGCCCTGGATGTGAAGGGCGAAAAGGTGCAGGTCAAAATTGAAGATGGTGCCACCGAATGGAGCAGCCCTTCGACAGCATGATCCTTCAGTTGAACATAGGGAACTGCGCTACTACCTTTTGATCGCTGCGGTCGTCCTGACAGTCGGCGTTGCTGATTTTTTTTTGGGCGGGACTGTGCACATTCCCGCTGTTGATATTCGTGGTCTATCGCGCCATGCTTAAATTTTTCCCGCATGAAAAAGAACCCGTCGGGTAGCCGGGTTCTTTTTCCAATCATGCATGAAGTTCTAAAAGGCGCGCAGATATTGGGAAGGGATTGGCGCGGCTTGTTTCAGGACCTGCGCGGCATGCAGCGGCCAGTATGGATCGCGAAGAAATTCACGGCCCAGCAGGACCAGATCGGCCCGCCCGTTGCGGATGACCTCATCGGCCTGGAAGGGGGCGGTGATCATGCCCACCGCCGCCGTCATCATATCTGCCCCCTGTCGTACGGCTTCTGAAATTGGAACCTGGTAGCCCGCTCCCACCGGGATGATGGCCTGCGCGGCATTGCCTCCCGATGAACAATCGATCAGGTCAACGCCTTCCGTTTTCAAGCGCCTGGCCAGCTCGACGGAATCTGCCACCTCCCAACCGCCCTCCACCCAGTCCGTGCCTGAAATGCGCACGGTCAGCGGCAGGCGCTCCGGCCAGACGGCCCGTACCGCCTGGATGGTTTCCACCAGAAAACGGATGCGGTTGTCAAAGCTGCCCCCATACTGATCGGTCCTGCGATTGGAGAGCGGGGAATAGAAATTGTGGATCAGGTAGCCGTGCGCGGCATGCACTTCAAGCCACTCAAAGCCGGCCGCCAGCGCCCGTTCCGCCCCGCTGCGAAAGGATCTTTGAACCTCAAGAATATCCTGCAGGCTCATTTCATGCGGCACTGGATAGCCATTCTTAAAAGCGATCGGGCTCGGGCCGATGGGCAGCCAGGTTTCGTTTTTTTCCTGCGGGTTTTCCCAGGGTCGCCGATCCCCGGCTTTGCGACCGGCGTGGGCGATCTGTATTCCGGGCACCGCGCCGCCGTCTTTTATTACCTTGGTCACGCGCTGCAGGGGGACGATATGTTCGTCGGACCAGATGCCGACATCATGCGGGGTGATCCGCCCGCGCGGCTCGACCGCGGTTGCTTCCGCGATCACCAGGCCGGCCCCGCCTGTGGCGCGCGCGCCAAGATGGGTGACCTGCCAGTCGTTTGAAAAACCGTCGACATAACTGTACATACACATCGGGGAAACCCCGATGCGGTTACGCAGTGTGATCCCGCGCACGGTCAATGGTTCGAAAAGGTGGGGCATACATTTCTCCGCTACAGATTTTTTGGGTACCCTTAAAGTATATCCCCATCGGGTTGGGTTTATGCGGCCGGTTTTTTGGATTGTGCGCGCCGCCGCAGTTCCGCGATCGCGCGCGGACGCCAGGTATTGTAATAGGTCTGTTCTGAGACGATCGGGGATCCGTCTGCGTTGGTGCCCAGATGGTCGGCGATCAGGTCGGCCAGCGTGAAGCCGTCGCGGATCGGATCGCGATTTTCCCATTGCGCTGCGATCGGCAGCCAGCGATCGAGTGTGAAGACGGGTTTTCTGCCGCGCCGGGTTGGCAGGTCCAGCAGCACCAGCGGGTCCGTGGGGACCTCTTGTTTATGCCCTTCCTCTTCCAGGGCATATCCCCATAGATTCAAAATGATCTCGGCCCAACTTCCTTCTTCGACACACTGGAAAATGGAGTTCTTTTCGCGGATCATGCGGTCGACCCAGTGTCCCAGGCAGATGCCTGTCAGGGCCAGACCTGTTAATAGCAGGATGTGATAGGCGATGGCTGCCTGGGCCAGCGGGTGGTCCAGGTTCGCTTCAAAGGTGCGGTAGAACCAGCGCAGATCCAGGAAAACGATCAACAGCATGCTGCCGTGAAAGACAAGCAGCAGGATGACCTTGAGGGCGGTATATTTTCTGGAATTCGTTATCATATTTTTTCCTTGCCACCCCGGGATCTGGAATCCATTCACGTCGGGTCACACGTTCGCCGCGAAATCCGTTCGCTGCGAGTGTCCTGGGTGGGAGTGTGACGATGTAGCAAGCATAGCTGCTGGCAGCATAAAAAAATATCCGCCTGACGGCAGATATTTTGACGGATATATCGGCGTATGCCGCGCGGTCTACCTGTATATGGTTCTGGGCGGCAGGGGGGTGGGTAATTGGCGGCGGATCTCCCACCAGGTCTGGAAATCCCAATCCCTTAACGCGAGGCGGATCGCGTGGCGGTCGCGCAAATTAAATTTCTTGAAGATATTTTCCAGGTGGGATTTCACGGTGCCGTTGGCGATCCCCAACACTTCGGCGATCTGATAATTCCGATGATCCATGCACACCAGCGCGACCACTTCCTTCTCGCGCGGGCTGAGCGAATACCAGTGCTGCAGATCATCGCGTTCCTTGTCAACTCGCTGCGGATGACGGCCGTCGAGCTCGACCAGAGTCAGTTCTTCATCGGAAAGATTTCCTGTGTCAAAAGAGAATCCCCGTGTACCTTCCTGCTTATCCTCTTCTTTTTTCTTGAAAAGATCCCGTAAGTGTTTTGGAAAGAATGATCGCATTGAATCCCGGAGACCAATATTGTTCGGCACTCCATTGATCATTAATTTCATCCATCAATGGAGTGTTGAGTCTAATAGAACAATTGTTCTATGTCAAGCATGGATTTTTCACCCTGAATTTTCATCCCCAGACCGGGCTTCGCCTTGGGTTGACGCTTGACTCACGCCTTGTGAAACGGGGATGCGCGATCAATTCAACAGAGACTCAAGATGAAAAAAAACAAGTGACCGATCTCCTGGGTTGGGTGAATATTTTTCACAACAACTTCTTTCGTTATCGCCCGATCGGAATGGGGAATTTTTCTATTCGGTCATTAATCATTTTGCGGAGGAGCGTATCTCCGCTACACCCCGGACCGCATGCTGCAGGGCGGAGAACTCGCGCAAGGATAACGCCTTCAAATCAAACCGCAGCGCAGGAAAAAATTTGCAGACATGGAGCGTTTTTTTTCAGAGTTCCGATATTTGTTTCGGTTCTTTGATCTTAAATAAAAACAACGCGGACATGCGTCCGCGTTGTTTTGGTGCTTTGTTTTTATTTAATCCAATAGGGACTGCGGAATGTTGCCGCCGTTCTCGGCGATCTTCTTCAACACTTCCTTGTGAAGCCAGACGTTCATTTTGGCAGAGTCGTGCATGAGATCAGCAGGGCAGCCGAGTTCAGTTGCCAGTTCATTGCGCGCCTCGCGGCTGCTATCAATATCAAGAAGCTTGAGCAGATCCACGATCGATACTTTCCAATTGAGCCCTTTTCCAACGGAAAGTTCTTCCAGCTGTTTGACGACATCCACCTCTGAAATTGCCACCGGTACTGGAGCTTTCACAGGTTCGATGGTTTTTAGGGAATCGAGATCGTTCTTCTCGGCTTTCATACCCGCGGGTCTAGCAACTGATGCAACCGTTGCAGGTTTGGCAGCAACAGCTGGAGGTGCCTGTTTTACAGGGGCGGCAGGTTTTGCAGGTGCGGCAACTTGAACGGGTTCGGCGGCCGGTTCATTTTTTTTGATCCCCAACTTTTCGAGAATTTTAGAGAAAAATCCCATGGTATACATACTCCTTTTTTATGGCTTGAATAGAATTAATACGGATGGAAATCAGTTTTCATCCTTATGATCAACAAATTTATTATAACCTTTTAACCGCGGAATAAAAACATTTTACGCAAAACGGCTTGAGGATTTTTTCGAATCCAGCCGTGTCTGAGAGAGCCGTGTTATATGATCCATAAAGACGGTCTTGGTTTCTTATGGGCCGCGCGCTGATCTGGTTGATGAATGGCGTGTTTTTTTTGGCTTGCCCGCTGGAACATTCGGGCAAGCCTCATGAAAATATAAAAGTTACTTGTAGGTCAACAAATAGCTTTGTTGCGGGACGATTGTACAAATTAATGGGGGATCAGTTATTGATGGGAACGCCGCGGCTATGGCGTTCCCATCAATTTTATTTTGCCATGTTCTTACTTATGGATGACGATACTGCCTTTGCCAAGCGGCATGGTGGGGCTGGCATTAACTGGCGCGCCTGACTGGTTGTCGTAGACCACGGCATTGCCATTGTCCATATCCCAGATGCGCAGGCGGAATTTGTCGACGCCGCCACCGCCGGTCACCTGTCCATCGATCACAGTGACTGAGAAGCCGTATTGATGAGTACTTCCTTCAACACTGCCCGTACCCTGGAACTGGGCCTTGGACGCAGTCAGGGTCAGCCATTGGGCGTTGGCGGAATGGAAATGGAACGCGCCTGCTTCCAATTCAAACTCAGTTTCGCTTGTGAGTGCGCCATTCTTATTGTATTTGGCAACGAACCCGAATTTGCCTTTGCCAACGGCGGAAGGATCAGCAACATAGGCGCCGGCAGGGGAGTTGATCCAGCCGCCGCCGGTGACGAATCCGCCGTTTGGATCGTACGCGACGATAAATTCGTAGGCGGCCTGGTCAGTGTTGCCGTAGCCATCATCCACAGTGACAGTGATAGTGTACACGCCCGGTGTGGAATAAATGTGCGAATTGGTAATTGTGCCGGATCCGTTGGCTTCGATGATCGTGCCGGTGGATGTGGCCCCATCGCCCCAGTCCCAGACTGCTGTGTGTACATCAAGCTTGTCCGGGTCGGTGAATGGAACGCTCGCGTTGATTGTTGTGCCAACGGAAACGAGGCTGGAAGAGACCGAAATGGTACCCAGCTCGGGCGGGTAGTTGACTGGATTAAGGCCAATCACGACCGCGTCATGATCTGAGGTGCGATATGCGTTCACTTCGTAGAGCGCGTCCTGCGCGGCAGGTTTGAAAGAAGTATCGTAATCAAGGATATCCGGCTCATCAGAGTTGATGTGCCATTCTGTTGCACCGCTGATCTGGGCGAGCAGACTCGCATTTGCCAGTGCGTGATCGAGATAACCGGCCTGCCCGTCGAACGTGTACGAGTAGGCATAGGTCCCCTGGAAGTTCGCGATCAGGTTGGTGAAATCATCGCTTGTTCCAGCGAGGTCATCGGAGCCGGCTTTGATCTCATCGATCGTATCTTCCTGGGCATAGGAGTTCAAATCGCCGACAATGATAAAGTCGGGGTCGCCGCTGCCAGTCGGGTCGGTGGCGAGCCAATCCACCAGCGCTTCTGCCGCGTTTCTGCGGGTCTGGCTGCAATTGCCCTGACCGTCCAACAGGTCCGGGTCACCGACATCGAGACAATCGGATCCCTTGGATTTTAGGTGATTCACAACGACAGTAAAGCGCGCGCCTGTGGCGTTAACTACGAAAGTCTGTGCCAATGTTGGGCGGCTCTTGGTATCAATGAAGCGCGGGTCATCTGTTGAATCAAGGATTTGGAACGAGCCAACAGGTGATACAACCGCAGGTCTGTAGATCATGCCGACCTTGATCGCATCCGTGCCGATGGTGCCGGTGGCGATGTAATCGTAACCCGGCAACCCGGATGTGATACTAGCCAGCGGCTCGACGCCGGTTGAGTTCTCCAGCTCGTTCAAGCCGATGATATCGGCATCGAGACCGGAAAGCGCCTGCAGGAGTTTGTCGCGTTGGCGGGTGAATTCCAAAGGCTGGTCACTATCCCAACCGCGACATTCCACATTGTTAAGCGGACCGCATTTATTATCCAACACGCCTGATGGGAAATCTGCTGTGACAAAGAAGTTGAGCGTGTTCATCGCCGCAACGCGGACGGTTCCGCCCACGGGTTCGGGGGCAGCTGGCCGCGGGTTCACGGAGGTGTAGTCCGCCGCTGCGGTCGGGACGATGCGATACAGATTGAAATCATAGGCGAGCACGCCGACCGCGTTTTGGACCGTATCACCGCCGCGGAATTTGTTAGCCAGCGAGAATGGAAGTCCGTTCGGGTGGCGAAGTACGGCGGGATTTTGCGCACTCTGTACATCATCAAGCGTGATGCGGCTCAGGGCATTGGCGGCGGCGCGGGCATTGGCTGCGGCACCGGGTTCATCAATGGCTGTACCAGTGAAGGGGCGGGTTTCGCCAGCCAACGGTTGGGCCAAAACGATTTCGCCAAAGCGGTCATAGTTGAAATATTCTGCAATGACCAGTGACTGCGGGAAGCGCACCAACATGCCTTCATAGCGTTCGGGGGAGTTGGCGTCTGCGAACGGCAGCGTCACATCGGTCGCGGCAACGGAGCCGGTACCGCAGTTGATGACGTTCGCGGCAAGCACGGCGGATGAATTACTGTTCGTGCCATTGAGCGCGGTCTGGTTGAAGCGCTCGCGGGCGAAGCCGGTCACACGCACCACCTGTCCAACGCTGACAAGGTTGGTTGAGCCGCTGAATACAAAGATGCCGTCTGATGTGGCGGGGTCCCCATCACCGGTTAAGTCTTGAATGTAGAAACCAGATGCTGCGGCAGTTCCTTCGAAATCGCCAACCACAACGCCTTTGGTGGAGACTGTGCCAGTGATCGCGGCGGCAAGTCCACTGCCTTGGATGGCATAGATGGGAGTGTAGTCTGCGCAAATATCATAGGCTGTAAAGCCAACTACAAAGTTGAAAACCATATTGTCAGGCGGATCGTTTCCATCCTGATCGCTGATTTGGTCGGCCAGTACGGTTAATGTACAGGTCTCACCATGGACCAGCACAACACCTGGATCAAGTGCGAAGGTGGTCGGCCCGCCGCTGAACGTGGTCGCAACTGCTCCGCTTGTGGAGCAGTCCAATGTGAACCAGGATGAGGTCACATTGACCGGTTCACTAAATGTAACTGTGAGGTTGGAGCCGATCGGGAAGTTTGTAGCGCCGTTCAATGGGAAGGTGGCGGCAACCGAGGGGGCGGCATCCGCAACATCCTCGTTAAGGATCGTTCCGCTGCCCTGTGCATCTACAACAGCGGCGCCGGTGACATTTGTGACATCGACGAAGAAGTTCTCATCCGCTTCGTTGACGATATCACCATTGACTAGAACGCTGAATGAATAACTGGAAGATCCCTCAGAGATGGTTTGACTCGTCAATGATATGGCGGTGAAATCGTCTGGTGAGGTGGCTGTATCATCTTGTGTGGCAATGTCAAATGTCACTCCGCCCGCGCCGGCCGGTGATGACAGGTTCACTGTGAAATCAAAGGATGTGGTGCCGGCATTTCCTTCACTGGCAGAAACATCAGTGATGGTCAGGCTGGGTAGGGCAATGGATGTGTTGGGTGTGATCGAGAAATCATCGACCGCCAGGCCATCATCTGAGCCTGGAGATAAATCAGATTCATTCCAGCGAATCCAGAATGAGGCTCCATTGGAAATACTTAAACCTGTAATCGAAAAACTCAAAGCAGTTTGGTTTACCGATGAATTTCCATTCAATGCGCCAAGTGTACCGGCAACCACAGGACTTGAGAAATCAAGGCTGTTGTAATCTATCCAGGTACCCGTATCGAGACTCGTTGCATTTGTGCTAAGTTGGAAATCCAGTCTGTCAGCACCGCGCCCGACTGTGTTTTGACCGAGTCGCCACATTTCACCAATATACGAAACATCAAGCGAGGTAATGGTGCCGCCGGTATTGTTCGTGAACTGAGCTCCAATCGTGGGAGTCAATGAGCCGCTAAATAGAGTCCCCAAAGCGCGTTCTGTACTGGCTGCGGCTCCAAAGCTGTAAGTATCCCCGCCAGTACCTGAGCCGGTGCCTGTGTTGTGCTGCCCGTTATTGGAGGCGCTGCTTCCGGTTTCATTCAAATACCAGCCGTTGATGGTGAGGCTGTTGGCTGTTCCTGTGTTGGCAAGGGTGTCAAAGTTTTGGGTATATGCGCTTCCAAATGTGGTCAGACTCACTGAACCTGAGCCGCCTCCAAGCGCTTGCGCCTTTTGCAGTGGTAAAGCCGTAATCATCAAAGCCAATATCGTTATCAATGAAAATACTTTAAATGAACCTTTATTCATCCGATTCTCCTTATATAAAATGGGTGGCGCGGAAATTTTTCATGTTTAGCGTGTACATGGTTGAAATTACATTTTCTAAAAAATAAAACCTCCCGAAGTTAGATCTAATTGGTAAACTCCTAAATTGGACAAGTGTTATCCAATAATAAATATTTTAGGTTACTCTATTCAAAAACGCAAGAATACTAGCGTACTATTCTTTAATTAGACCGCCGCTCCTGCTATAATCCGCAAAATGAAAAAAGAAAAGCAACCTCTCTGGACACGTGACTCATCTGTTCTGCTTGGCGGATTCTTCGTCATCATTTTTCTGATCGCGTATATTTGGTGGCCGCTTGCTGAAGAAGCTCTCGCCTATGTAGATTGGAGCGGCGCGTGGTGGCTGTACATGGATTGGCTGCTATTTGGTATTTTTCTTTTTATGTCCATTACGATCGTGGCACGCGCGGATCTCAAGACCGATGTGCTGATCGTCTTCGTCGGCATCTGCGGCGGGCTGGCAATAGAATCATGGGGCACGCAGACCAATCTCTGGCATTACTACACAGCCGAGCGCCCGCCCTTGTGGATCATCCCTGCCTGGCCGATCGCGAATTTATCCATTGATCGAATTACAAGGCTGCTTAATTGGGCAATTGAACAGGCGAGCCGCAAAAGCAAGCCAGCCATTCTTCATTTCCTATTCTTTGCCTTTTATTGGATCACATTCGCTTCCTTCTTGATCTTGATGCTGATCTTTGTTTCCCCGACATTCGATAAGTCCTATACATGGCTCTCGCTGACGTTGTGTGTCCTGCTGATCCTCACGCCAACCGATCATCGCTTTGCTGTGCTGACGTTCATCGCGGGTGCGGGGCTTGGCTACTTCCTTGAGTTGTGGGGCACAACCCGCGAATGTTGGACTTACTACACAAATGAGACTCCGCCTTTCTTTGCGGTCTTGGCGCATGGCATGGCCGCGGTCGCTTTTTGGAGGGCGGGGTTATTGATGAAGATGATTTGGGAGAGGGTGAGAAGAAGGTAGTGGGTCGTGGGGAGTGAATAGTAATGAGGTTCGCGAGATTTGATCATCTTGCGAACTTTTTTTTGTTTAATGGCCCGCAGGGAGAGTCAACTTTGGAGAGCAGGGTCAAGAAAAGGTCAAGAAAGAAGCGATATGACGTTTATTACTATTGACAGGCGGGGGAATCGTCGTAGAATGTGACCTGGTGGTCATGTGACCACTCAGGTCATGTGACTCGGAGGTCACTAAATGCCCAAGCAAACATTTCTCAACCTGCCCGAAGAAAAACGCAATGCCATTATTAATGCCGCCGCGGATGAATTTGCTGAGTATGGCTTTGAAGCAGCATCCATCAACCGCATTGTGGCGAACAGCAAGATCTCCAAGGGAAGTTTCTATCAATACTTTGAAGATAAGGCCGATGTTTTCAGAGGTCTGATCGATGCGGTTGCGCAGGAGAAGGCGATCTTCTTTAAAGACAGGCATCCGCCAAGCCAGGGTCAAAGTGTGTTTGGTTATTTCCGCTGGCTTACGAAGATCGGTATTGAATTCAACTCTGCCTATCCGAGCATGGTGCAAGCCACCAGCCGCGTCTTGTTCGTTGAAGGTCTGTATTATGGCAAGCTCTTTGCTGAATATCATGAAAGAACGAGGGATGCATTGACCGCGATGATCAAACAGGCCATGGAGCTTGGGGAAGTTGATCCAAGCATTGATATGGAACTGGCGGTCATGATCATGGAGATCTGGACGAATGCGATCACCACGTACATCCTGAATGAAGGCATGAAACAAAAGGATATTATGAAGTGGGTGCGTTCGGCGAAAACCCAGGAAAGAATAGACAAGCTATTGTATGTAATGGAATATGGCTTGCGCAAGACAGAATCTCAATTTGTAAGTGATCTTTAAACGAAGGAGAACATAATGAATTTATATCTGCGCCTTGCGTGGCGCAACGTCTGGCGGCATAAACGCCGCACGATCATTATTGTCCTTGCCATGTCGTTGACACTGGCGTTGATGATGTTCTACGATGGGCTGATGTATGGCTTTACCGATGCGATCTACGGCAATGCCGTCAAGGTGCTGGGCGGCAACATCCAGGTCCATGCGGAAGGCTTTCGAGCGCAGGCAAATTCGACCCCGCTTTTGCCGTTGACGGATCCGCTGGCGGTGGTGAAGGCGGCTGAAATGAATCCGTTGACGCTGGCGGCGACGCGGCGCATCCATACGGGTGGGTTGGTCACCAGCCGTGAAGGAGCGTTTGCTGTGGGCATTACCGGTGTTGAGCCTGAAAAGGAAATGCCTGTCAATATCATTGGACAGAATGTAAAAGAAGGCCGCAACCTGACTAGCGCTGATCTGGATAATGTGTTGATCGGTAAAGGACTTGCGGATGCAATGGGCGTGACCGTGGGAGACCGTGTCACCCTGGTCGGGCGTTCACAGCATGAGCAAATGCGCCAGCGCACAATGACTATCATTGGCATCTTTGATCTGGGCATGGCAGACATTGAGAAACAAACTGTTTACATTTCCCTTGGCGAGGCGCAGGCGCTTTACGAGTTGGAACAGGCCACTGAGGTGGCGGTCTTTCTTGAAAGGCTTGGACAGGAAGGGGATGTGATCAGCGAGATGCGAGCAAGCCTGCCCGGCTATGAGATCGAGTCGTTTCAGGCAAATTATCCCGACCTTGCTTCGGCGATCAACACCAAGGGCGGCGTGATGAACGTGTTCAGCGTGATCATCATTGCCATTGCCGGTGTGGGCATCCTTAATCTGCTGTTGATGGCCGTCTATGAACGGACGCGGGAGATCGGTGTGCTGGGAGCAATGGGACTTAAGCCGAATCAAATTTCGCTGCTTTTCATTCTTGAAGGCATCATGATCGGGCTGGTGGGCGTTGCGGTCGGCATCCTCTTTGGGTTGGCGCTGAACGGCTACTTGATGAGTGTGGGACTCGATTTTGGCGATTTGACCAGCGCAACGAGTTATATGGCCTTGATGCAATCCCGTGTGTATCCCACCCTGGGTCTTGAGAAATTGTTAATGCGTGCTTCGATGATCGCGATTATCTCCGCGCTGGCGGCGCTCATTCCTGCCGCTGAAGCCGGGCGGCGCGAACCTGCCGAAGCTCTGCATTTTGTATGAGGCATGCCATGATACAAATCCTAAAAATGGCTTTTCGTGATCTCGGACGCAACCGCCGGCGTTCCTTTTTTTCCGCGCTGGCGGTGGGCGCCGGGCTTGCCCTGCTGATCTTGATGGCGTCCGTGATCGAAGGGGAAATGGGCAGCGCGATCGAGTCTGCCATTCAACTGCAAAGCGGACATATTCAGATCCGCGCGGCTACTTATGATGAAAATAAATCCAGCCTGAAGTGGCAGGATCTGGTTGCCGACCCGGACCAGATCGCGGGTCAGATCGCGGCGCTGGATCAAGTCAAGACTGCGACGCCGCGATTGTATGCAAGCGGATTCCTTTCCTCGGGAACCCAATCTGCAAGCGCACGTATCACAGGCATTGATCCGCTGTCCGCCGCGAGCGATCCATATCGAAAGGGTGTCATCAGCGGCGAGTATCTTAGCCCTGATGACCGCGAAGCGATCCTGATCGGCAAGCCGATGGCGGAGAAGTTGAGCTTGAGCGTTGGTGATCGTGTCGGCCTGTCACTCAACACCGCAGACGGCGATGTGCAGGACCAAACCTTTATTGTGAAGGGTATTTACACAACCAATACCTATGGCTTCGACAGCGCGACGGTTTTCCTGCCATTGGCAAAGGCGCAGGCGATCACACGCACAGAGAATCACGCCAGCACGATTTTTGTGCTGCTCAACGATACTGCCTTGACCGACTCGGTCGTCAGCGCTCTTAATGTTTCGAACCTCGAGATCAAAACCTGGCGGGATTTAAATGCCCTGTTCGTCGAGTATGAAACCATGGCGGAAAGTTATATTGGGATCTTTTACATGATCATCCTGGCGATCTCCGCCTCGGTCATCATCAACACGTTGATCATGTCGGTCTACGAACGCACGCGGGAGATCGGGATCCTGTCCGCGATCGGCATGCGAGGCAACCGCATCATGATGTTGTTCCTGGCTGAATCATCCATGCTGGCAATTGGCGGTGTGCTGATGGGATTGGTCATTGGTGTGCTTGGAACCCTGTATTTCAACCGAAATGGATTCTATATCGGCAATATGGGGCTGAGCGGCATCATGATCACTGATACGATCTATGCCAAACTAACAATGGATAACCTTATCAACCTGACCATCATGACATTCGTGGTCACAATATTGTCCGGGCTGTACCCGGCTGTGATGGCGTCTCGTATGCAGCCTGTTGCGGCTCTGCGGGCCGAAAAATAAAAAAAATGGACTCCGGCGTCTCACGACATCGGTAAACTGAAAGCCGAAAGGCTTTCGAGTCCGCAAGGAGAAATATCATGGAAATCGTAAAAATTGAAAACGTTACTCGTGTGTATAAAATTGGAAAACTTGAAACGCAGGCGTTACGCGGCGTCAACCTGTCCATTGGGAGTGGAGAATTTACTTCATTCGTTGGTCCTTCCGGTTCAGGCAAAACCACGCTTTTGCAAATGATCGGCTGTTTGGACCAGCCGACAGCCGGGCGGGTCTTCGTCAATGGTAAGGATGTCACTTCTCTTAACCGCAATCAACGCGCTGATATGCGCCGCGAAAATATTGGTTTTATTTTTCAATTTTTCGCCCTGATCCCAACCTTGAGCGCGTATGAGAATATCGAAATGCCGCTCCTGCTGAATGGTCAGGGAGCGGGGGAGCGCAAAGACCGCGTGATGGAATTGCTCAAGGCTGTGGATCTGCTCGACCGGGTCAACAACCGCCCCGATCAATTAAGCGGCGGACAACAGCAACGTGTTGCGATCGCGCGGGCGCTCGCGCCAAGACCGTCCTTGATCCTGGCCGACGAGCCCACGGCCAACCTTGATACTGAAAATGGCAGGCAGGTAATGGACATCATGAAGAAGTTGAATAAAGACACCGGGGTTACTTTTATCTTTGCCACTCACGATCTGCGCGTCATCAGTTATGCCGAGCGTGTGGTCACCCTGGAAGATGGTTTGATCGTTAAGGATTCTGCAGATAAATAAGACCTGCAGAATGCCCGATAATACCTGTGCAAAACCTGTGCAATACAGTATAATATTTTCAGTTAATATTTCACAGTTTTTGGAGATCTAATAATGAAGAAAGTGTTTTTTGTATTCGTTGTCATGAGCGCACTGGTGCTGACCGCCTGTGGAGCTTCTGCAGAACCTACCGCGATACCGACAGTTTCCCTAAATGGGAACCCCGCCGCGACAGCCCAGCCGTCCGCTCAGATTCAGTTTCAGCTTCGGCAGTAATCGTTCCCCTGAATGAGACGCAGCTTTCATTTACATCCATTGGACGGGTGACCGCTGTCAATGTCAAAGTGGGGGACAAAGTAAAAGCGGGTGATGTTCTTGTCACCCTGGATACCGCTTTTCTTGAAGCAAAGGTGCGTGAAGCGGAAGCCAACTTATTGACCACTGAGATCCAATTGAAGTACCTCAAGCGTGTTGGAACCGGCCAGAAGCACCTGGAATTGGCCGAGGCGGATGTACAGCGTGCGCAAGCTTTGGTGGATTCTGCAAAGGCGGCGCTGCTTGCCCAATCCGGTCTGGCCGCTCCGTTCGATGGCACGATCGTGTCTGTAGATGTGGCCGGGGCCGAAACCGTTTCGCCCGGACGGGTCGTGATCATCCTTGGAGATCTTTCCGGTTATCAAATCGAAACCACCGACTTGAGCGAACGCAATATTCCAAAGATCAAGCTTGGTCAGTCTGCCAATGTTTTCATAGATGCCTTGAATGATACGTACGCCGGTAAAGTGGTTGCCATTGACAACATTTCATCCACGCTGGGCGGGGATGTCGTTTATAAGGTGACGATCAAATTGGACGAACAACCCCAGGGATTATTGTGGGGAATGAGCGCTGATGTCGAGATTCTTCTTGAACAATAACAACAGGGATTTTGGAGATATAAAATGAAAAGATATTTTTGGTCAATCAGCATGATCTTGACCATTCTACTGGCCGCGTGTGGAAGCCCAACTCCCTTGGCAAGCTCTCCCGCAGCCCCCGCTCCTGTTGAAGTGGAAAATATCCCATCCGCTGATGTTGTGATTTCATCAGCTGTAATTGCTCCAGTTCAAGTAACTCGCTTAAGCTTTATCATTTCCGGGCTGATTAAGGAGATCAAGGTCAAGGAAGGTGATAAAGTTCAGACTGGGCAGTCTCTGGTCATGTTGGATACGTCCGAGCTGGAGTTCGCGGTCATGGCTGCTGATGCCGCATATCGATCCGCAAGCATCAACGCCGAACTTCAGGATGCGGATCGCGTAAGAGTAGTTAACGAAAATACCGGGCGTGTTACCTTTGTCAGCCTGCCCTATGAGCTGAAGCAGAAGGCGGAGGCAAAAGCCGCCCAAATACTGGCAGCATTGGATGGCGCAAAAGCCAATCTTGTGTCGGGCAGCTTGACGGCTCCTTTTGATGGAACAATTGCATCTGTTGATGTGATCGCCGGTGAGCTTGTTCAGAGTGGTCAGGTGGTTCTCACGCTTGCCAGTTTGAATGATTTGCAAATTGAAACCACGGATCTAAGCGAGCGCGATATTTCCCGTGTGAAAACCGGCCAGAGCGTTAATGTTTATCTTGAAGCGTTGGATGTGACTGTTACGGGTAAAGTGATCCTTATTTCCCCTGTCTCAAAAACTGTTGGCGGGGATGTGGTTTTCCCGGTCACCATTAAATTGGATGAACAGCCTGAGGGATTGTTGTGGGGCATGACTGCGGAAGTGGAAATACAAACGGAATAATTTTACGGCTTTCAACATCCATGCTTTGTGGATGTAAAATAAGCATGTTGGGAATCTTCCGCATGCTTATTTTTTTGTTAAGGAGACAAACATGACTGTCATCACTGTGATCGGAGCAGGCAGCGCCTCATTTGGCGAGAATACACTCTCTGCCATTCTGCGATCAACAAAACTAAAAGGGTCAACACTGCGTTTGGTTGATCGCAATACGCAAAGCCTGGATATCATCCACAGGCTTGCGAATCGGCTAAACAGGGAATGGGATTCAAGTTTTATCATCAGCGCGCACGCGAATCATAAGGATGCGCTTGATGGAGCGAATTTTGTTGTCTCGGCTATTGAGGTCGGGCCGCGTGAAAAACTATGGAGATCGGATTACGAGATACCTTTGAAATATGGCGTGCATCAACCTTACGCAGAGAACGGCGGACCAGGCGGGTTTATTCATACTGCGAGAAATATCATGCCATTGATGGAGATCATCCATGATATGGAACTGGCCTGCCCCGAGGCCTGGTTCATCAATTTCACCAATCCCATGGTTCGTATTTGTGATGCGATCAATCGCTACAGCAAAATTAAAATTGTAGGATTGTGCCACCAGATCTATACGGGCTTTGACATGGTTGGTGTCGCACTTGCAAAGGATCTTGGCATAGAAGTCCCCGATGGGCTTGAGGGTATGCACGCGGATCCGTTCCAGCATCCATTACAGCAAATGGTGATTCACCAGGCGGTTCCGCTCCTGGATATTCGCGCTGCAGGTACGAATCATTTTTCTTGGATACTTTCTATTCATGATAGGCGCACAGGAGAGGATCTGTATCCGCTTTTGAAGGAGCGCTTCTTTGAATTGGATGAGAAATTTGAACCGTTGACGCGTCGTGTCTTTCGTGACTTTGGCCTGTTCCCGGTCCCCGGAGACACGCATCTCTGTGAATACCTTCCGTGGATGAGCGATTCCGCCACAAAGCCGTGGGAAAAGTTCAATATCCGCCTTTACGACTGGGAATTGATGGCTGGCTTGCGTGATTTCAGTCTGGACCGTTTGAACGAGATGGCCAGCGGCAGCATGACCATTGAGGGCCTTTTGAACACAGATTCGGAAGGCGCATTGGAAATGATCGAGAATATTTCAGGTGCAGGAAATCATTACCACCTGGCGGCAAACCTGCCGAATACAGGACAGATCTCAAACTTGCCATTAAATACAATTGTGGAGACCCCGGTGATGGTGGATGGCGCGGGGGTTCATCCTGTTTTTGTTGGCGCGCTGCCTGAGCCGGTCGCCGAGTTATGCCGCCGTGAATTAATGGTTGCGCAGTTGGGTGTGGATGCCGCTGTTGAAGGTGATTATAAAAAAGCCTTGCAATGTCTGCTGCTTGATCCCGTCATCCGTGATCTTGATTCTGCCAGACTGGTGCTTGATGATTATCTGCAAACATACAAGGAGTATTTGCCGCAATTCTGGAATTGATTGAGCTACGGCGTGTGACGCGCTTTTCAGCGCGCAGGGTCATTCCTGCGCGCTCTTTTCTTAAGAACCTTAATAACATTAATAACCTTAAAGAAAAAATATCCGGCCATGCGTAAATGCCATGTGATATTTTAAGATAATTGTATATTCAAAACCCTTTACTTTAATCAATAGTTAGTTACAATGGATATGGAATAATAAATATTTAAATGTTATTCATTAAATAAATTAATAAATTTAAATGATCATGCATGATTCAGTGGAAGTGAATCAATGCGTGACGATAATGACAAAGGAAAAAACATGTATATTTGTGTGTTGACAAGTACTCCGGATGCGAACGATATTCCATACGATCCATCGCCGTATATGAATGGATATCGTTGGAAGCAGCACCTGGTGGGACCTAAGAATGTTGAAAAGCAAATTCGCGATCTGATGGACGAAGGGGTGGATGTCTTTATCAATCTGTGTGACGGCACTCCCGATGATGCGCTTTCAGGGATCGCGCTGGTTCATGCGCTCGAAAAATATAACGCCGCTTTTTCCGGCGCCGATTCGAAATTCTTTGATCCGACTCGTGATGAAATGAAAAATGCCGCGCGGCGGGTTTCCGTGCCCACGCCGAATTGGATGTTCGTGAATCGGGTGGAAGATGCCGAGAAAGTTGCCAAGCGATTGAATTTTCCCATGCTGGTCAAGCCGCCGCACGGGTATGCCAGTGTAGGCATACGCCGCAAATCACGTGTTGAAACGGTTGAACAATTGCGTGAGCAATTGCAGCTTGAAATTGACGAATTCGGCCGTGCTCTGATCGAGGAGTTCATTGAAGGGCGGGAATTCACCTGTCTGATCGCCGAGAATCCTGAAGATCCCAGGAAGCCATTTACATTCACGCCGGTTGAGTTTATTTTTCCGAATGGCGAATCCTTCAAACATTATGATATGAAGTGGATCGAATATGAGAAAATGTCTGTGGCAGTTGTGGATGATCCGAAGATCCAAAAAGTACTGCGTGAACAGACCATGCGTGTCTTTAAAGAACTTGGCGGTAATGGGTATGCGCGCTGCGATTATCGGATGGATGCCGCGGGCATAATTCACATGCTGGAGATCAACCCCAATTGCGGTATTTTTTATCCGCCTCATGAGCCGGGCTCGGCAGATTTTTCCCTGCTCAACGACCCGACCGATCACAATAAATTTATGAAGTTGATCATCCGTAATGCCCAAATGCGACAGGCTCGCATTGCTGCGGAGAAACTGCTCAAGCGCCAGTTGCGAAAACGTACAATTGAAGTCGAACAGATGGCATATAGTTAAAAATAAAAAATGGACACGGTTGCGTGTCCATTTTTTATTTAGTTGCGAACGATATTCTTAAGCGTGACCTTGGTCTTATCTTTCGACAAGACTCGCCCCTGCGCTTGCCTGACATACATACAAACTCGCTTCCAATCCTGACATTTCTTTATATGTGACGGCTACGGCTTTTGTGAATTCCTGTGCGTCTTTCTTGTCGACCAATGCCACTGCGCAGCCGCCAAATCCCGCCTGGTCATGCGTGCGCCATGGCAGCTTTCCTGCTCACGAGCACAATTGACCATGCTATTGAGCGCCTCGTTTGTTACTTCAAAATCATCGCGCAGGCTGTCATGGCTGGCATTGAATAACTCGCCCAACTTTTTAATATCACCTGACTTCATCACATTTACTGCTTCGAGTACGCGGGCATTCTCTGTGATGACATGCCTTGCTCTTTTTAATGTTATTTCCCCAAGTGTGCTTTCTGCCTTGGTTTTTCTTTCAAACTCTTCCACGCTCACATCCCTTAACGCCTTCACCCCAAACCAGTTCGCCGCTTCTTCGCACTGATTTCTTCTTTCGTTATAAGCTGAATCAACCAACCCGCGCCGGGTTGATGTGTCCATTATCACGATCGCAACCTCATCTGGCAGGGGTGCATGTTGATATTCCAGGGAGCGGCAATCCAAGAATAAAGCATGGCCTGCTTTGCAGGCTGCGCTTGCCATTTGATCCATGATTCCGCAATTCATTCCAACCCATTCATTTTCTGCTTTTTGAGATAGCTTTGCCATAAGCACTGGATCCCATGAAATACCAGAGACAGAGGTAAAAGCATATGCTGTTGCCAGCTCTACGGCAGCAGACGAAGATAAACCCGCTCCGCGTGGTACATCGCCAGTCATCACTGCATCAAAACCGCGTACCTGATAGCCCGTTTTTTGTAATTGGTAGGCAACACCTTTAACATATTCGATCCAGCCTTCGCCCTTTGTGAGAGAATTTAGATCGAAGACAGAATCAATATTAAGATCCAAAGAGCGGATGCATACCTGGAAATCGGTTCTCGGCGCTAGCGCGATCCAGATTGCGCGGTCAATTGCCATTGGTAGGACAAATCCATCGTTATAATCCGTATGTTCACCGATGAGATTGACGCGGCCCGGCGCGCGAACAATGAATGACGGTTTGGCGTTAAAATAGGTCGCGAAAGATTGCTCGAGGTTTTGAGTTTCCATAATTGAGTTTATCCCATAGAGGTAGTGTGACTGAAATTGATTTGCTTGAAAAATATGAGCCTGTTTTAAGGTTTGCGAAAAGCGAGCGTTTCTTTCCTATGGCTGTGGAACCTTACCTGGAAAGATGCTCGATATTTCCGAGCGGACCGCAGGGGGTGGTGGAGGCGTTCGCTCATTTGCAGGAGCCCATGCCGAGCCGTATTGGAAAATTAAAGAGCGAACAATTTTATCTGCGTTTTGTCAATAAGCCGTTGAACGACTCTGATGCCTGGCTATGGTGGGCTGCCCTTTCAATAATCGGTGTGGCAGGCGGATGGTTTCTCGCTGGCTTATCGGGTGTTGAAGCAATTATAGCGATTTCGCTTGTAGTTGCAATCACAATTTTCATATTCGCATCTCCAATTCGATTGCGTATTATCCCGGCTGCGTTTGCGGCTTTGTTTTTTATTGCGCTTGAGATCGCGCCGATCTGGTTCTTTCTTCGCCCGAGTGAATATGTAAGTATTCAGGTGGAGTATTTGATCCTCCTTCCCCTTTATTTGATCGTGCTCTTCTATCTTTCTGTGCGGACAATGAAGTTTATCCTTGAACGGGTCGTTCCCGAAGGGCCTGGCATGGTCATGGATATGCTTTCGCAGGCGACAGAGAAGATCGCTCAAGAATCTTTTCTTGAGTACTCAAAGATTCTTGAGAAAGATCCGCAGCCGGTCTATTATGGCCGTGTAGTATTTGAGGAAGATGCGAATAAGAATCGCTGGACGATTTTGCAATATCACTATTTTTATGCGTTCAACGATTGGAGACTTGCTGCGAATGGAATAAATCACCATGAGGGGGATTGGGAAATGGTGGCTGTTTATTTAAAGAATGACCAGCCGTACGCGGTTCTGTTCTCTCAACACGGAGCGGGCAATATTGAAAAGTGGGAAACAGTGAATAAGGCTGTTGATAAATTTGAAAAAACGACCACGCATCCGATTGTTTATGTTGCATTGGGGTCCCACGCAAATTACAGCAAGCCTGAAGCGATCCGCTCTCCGAGCATGTACAAACCTGGCAGGTTGCAACGTCTGCTTTTCTGGACCGACGGTGTAATCCATTATTTATTTTTATTGTTCAACCCGAATCAAAAGGCCCGTCAGATCGCATTAAATGAACTGCAGGTGCAGAAGTCCCATTTTCTGACTGAGGATGCATTGATGAATATGCGCGATGAAGCAGATCATTATGTGGTCAGTTTGCCGTTTGAACTTGCCACAGGAGATGGGTTCCGTGTGGGATTTCAAGGCAATAATTTGCGTGAGGGGGTTGTAAAATCAAGCAGTTATCTCAAGCGCTTTGTATCAGACCGCAAGACAATCCGCCCCCAAAAAAAGGAATGGAGGCGCGTGCTCTTGAATCCTGAACCCGGTTGGGTACAATATAAGGGGTTGTGGGGGGTGAAGAGTGTTTTGAACGACGAATCTGGTCCGCCCGGCCCCAAATGGGACAGGCCGAGGAAAAAACAATTGGGTGTACACGAGCGGATACGTTGGAGCAGGCCTTTGGATTGGCTCGCTGAGTTGGAAAAAAATATACGATAGAAATAAAAAGGAGAAAATCATATGTCCATTTCCCAAGCTCTCGATGTTGCAATTGGTCTTATTGTTGTATATTATCTTTTAGGCTCTCTGGTGTCCCTTGTCACGCAGTGGATCAATGAAATGCTTGAGACGCGCGGCAAGGCGCTTGAGCAATATCTCATTCGAATTGTAGGCGATAAAAAGATCGGGGATCTTATAAAACTTCCTCAATTGCAAGCGCTTCGCCCGATTCGTTACAAGAGTTTTTTCAGCGTGTTTGGTTCGGTCACTGAGCCAAAAAGAATTGAAAAGATCCCTGTTGGCACGCTTGTAGATGCTTTCTTTGACCTGGCTGGCTTAACTGCAAAAAAGGAATTGGATCTGCTGCAACTAGCCGAGTTGATCGATAAACTGCCCGACTCCGAAGGAAAGAGTGCCTTTATCAATTGGATCAATCAAGGCGTGACCAGTATCGCTGATCTTCGGGCTCGCACCACCGCATATTTTGCAGGGATGCTGGAGCAGGCTGCCGCGACCTTTCGTGCGCGCGCGCGTAGTTTTGTAATTATTCTTTCGCTGGGCATTACCGTTTTGTTTGGCACGGATACAATTCAGTTGGCCAGAACGTTATGGTCAAGCGCAGAATTGCGCGCCATCGCGGCTGCCCAGGCTGATGCAGTTGTGGCTCGTGAAGGTGCGAACGCAGATTTATCCGATATCATTGATGATCTGGGCGCGTATTCAATTCGCATCGGTTGGTGGCAAACTGAACAACTGCCACAAACCAATAATATTGGGGATTGGGCTATGTTCATTCTCCTGAAGGTGATCGGCCTCTCCATCACTGCCGCGGCAGTCTCGCAGGGATCCTCTTTCTGGTACGATTTGTTGAAGAAGGTAACATCACCTTCCACGAGTACTAGCAGCAGTAAGAGCAGCGGCTGGGGGAGCAGTAGCAGCACAAGTAGCAGCAGCGGATAAACAATCCAGTTGCTTATCTTGGGATCAAAGGCAGAAAAAAAACATGAAATTAACTAAGGTTGCATCGGTCAGGAATGGGGCGTACAGTTTTTGAATAATTGAATCACGAAGGTGCTGAGAAAATAAGAGTAAAACTCTGCACCTTCGTGGCTCGGCGTAAAACCCTTTTGTTTAAATTTTTTCTGATTAATACAGAAATTCAGTAAAATTGTAGTAGCCCAGCCCGCGATGAGAAAATTCTATGTATACATATGGCGTTGGTGCATGAATATTTTTCTTCCCATTCAGAGCCGAGTTTTAGCGAAATCTAGATAGTTTTCTCCCACAAGCAACCTTGAATTCGTGGAGAAGAATTAGCCTGATTTTGGGATGACGTCTTCAAAAAACCGATTTGTGCACCAAAGCCTATACATATTGTTATAGTAGACCTCTTGCAAAAGTCATGGTTTAGGCTTGAGTTCTAGATTGTAGATGGCAGCGATCAAATTGAAACGCAATCCAAAACGTTTACCTCGATTGCGATAGCGTTCGCTCAGAATCCGAAAGATCTTTAACTTGCGAATGATGTTCTCGATCAAAATGCGCTTCTTCGACAATGCTCGGTTGGCAGCCTTTTGCTCCTGGTTCAAAGGATGAAGTTTACTTTTCTTGACAGGCGTCTGACTATTCGAGTGTAAGCTGGATACTCCTTGATAGCCTGCATCCGCCAAAATACGAATGTGCTCTGCCACGATATAGTGACCTTGCTTGAACAGCTGAAAATCGTGTTGCTTCCCGTTGCAGAAATCCGTGGCCAAGATGAGTTCTGTGTTCAAGTCGGCTATCAACTGCGCTTTTTGAGTGTGACGCTTCTTTTTGCCGCTATAATGGCGCTTTTGTCTTTTTTTGGACGCTCAATTGGCTGTTCGGTAGCGTCCACCAAGACAATTTCAAGAATAGTATCGCTTGGTTGTAGCGCCTTTTTTCCTGGCAGGTGAAACTGTTTCGATTGGATCAACGCATTTTCAACCTTTTTGATCGTCCGACATACGGTTGACTCGCTGACGCCATAGGTCAAGCCAATATGAAATTCAGTTCGATACTCTCGCCAGTACATCAAGGTCATCAGCAACTGGTCGGCTCGGCTGAGTGTGGTCGGTCTGCCAAAGTTACGCATCCCTGCTTCCACGATCACCAGCATTTGCTTAAAGGTGCTGCGCTGAACTCCCGTGCAACGCTTGAAATCTTCGTCGTCGAGTTGTTGTACAATTTCGTATCTCATGTACCTATTATGACACACTTATGCAAGAGGTCTAATGCACCACGACAAATGTCACTTATCAAAGTAACATTTGTCGTGATGCAAATGCAATGGAAATGCAATTCGCTGAACAGAATTACTATCCTTTGGTGATATACTATCGCTCTGGTTTGTTTATTCTGTTGTACGAAAAATTTCTGTTTGGGGTTTTTTTCATGGGTTGGATTTTTCTTTCAAGTAATGATTACACTAATCTTCAGAGTAATACAGCTCTTGGTTTAGTTTTTATGGGGGATATTATTTTGTTCCTATTCATTACCTTTGAAAGAATGAAACCTTTGCTGGGAGTAGTTTTTGATTTCCTTACTAATTTTATTACCATTCGTTTCGCGCTCATAGCAGAAAACCTAGTTTTATACATGCAATTATATTCAGGAGGATGCTGATGTTGAGTAGAATTTACCGTGTGTTTGCGGTCCTTATGGCTTTTTCAATAATATTTAGCGCAACTGATGTGATGAAAGCACAAGCCATGGCGGTTGTTGAAAAAGAGCAAGTTACTCTACAAGCGGCGACTTCTTCGCCATGTTCGAACTTAGATGTAATATTCATTGTTGATCAATCTGATAGCATGAGCCGTAACGATGCTATCAAGAATCGAAAATATGCGGTGGAAGGCATGATCGATATATTGGTGGATTTGGCTATGAATCAATGCCCTGATAGTCGCCATCGTATTGGTGTTATTTCCTTTGGAGCTGAAGAACGTACCCGAGTTGATGTTGAATTATACGATATTGATCCTGGCACTGCAACGGATGCACGCCGTATTCGAGAAGAACTTCGTCCTAGAGTAATAGCGGATAATTTAGGGAGCACCTATCCGGAACCCGCTTTTGTAGAAGCTGAAAAAATGTTCGAGCGGAATCAGGTAGATGAAGCCGAGCCACGTAAAAAGGCCATTATTTTCATCACTGATGGTCTTCCCTGTGGTAAAAGCGGTTGCGAAGGATCTGACTACAATGCTAACACTATCGCTTTGCGTTCACTGGTAGATGGTCGTTTCTCTTTTGCAAGTGATTTGAAAAGCCGCGAGTCTTGTCTTGCAGATGTTCGTAAAGACTATCAAAATAACACCCCCCCTGTTGAAAAGACGACAGCATGTCTTGAAAGCTACCCAGTTTCTTTTGAATCGTATGGTGAAAGTACTTATTTGTTCACACTTTTGCTTCATAATAGTGATGAAGATTACGTTCCATCGGCAATAAGTCAACTGGACGGCATGTCACAAGATTATTCTGGTTACGTCAGGAAAAATCAACGTCAAAACCAAATACCTTCCAGCTTGCGTGAAATCCTTTCCCAATTAGTTGGCGTGCGTCCTAGCTTATTAACGGGTCCCAGTTTTGCAGTTAATCCCTACTTGAATAGAATGATTGTCACAGCCTATAAGCAAAGTGCAGACGTACAATTCACTCTTTCTTATAAAGATGCTGAGGGAACAACCCATACCATCCAAGGAGGCCAAGCTACAGGTGGTTTCACCCTTGATCCAGACAATGGTTATTATCAATTTGGCGCAAATGAGACATATACTATACTAAATCCTTATCCGGGTATTTGGAATATGTCTACAAGTAATCCGTCCGGCCTTGATGTTTTTTATCAACCGATTCAGTCTGATTTTCGTCAGACCGCCCCATTTTCACAAATTCCACAATATGATCGTGAGCCATTTTTCAACGAGGCTGATCCATTTAATTGGAGTTTACCCTTTTCGATGACTCTAACAATGGGGCAGTTATTTTGCAATCCGACAAGGCCCTTTTTGCTATCGATGTTCAAGCCAATGTAACTGATCCAGATGGTAAGGAAATTACCTATCCTCTCAAGTGGGATATTGATAAAAAGAACTTCATTGCCGAACAACCGTTACAGGTTCCTCTAGCTGGGACATATAAAATATCCATTGTTGGAAAAACTCGCATCCATGAAGGCGAACCTGTTGTAGAGTCCGCGAATGAAAACCAGGTCTTCGATAAGACCCTCACCTTATTTAGTGTCGATGGTGAATTTTCCGGATTGGATGTTACTCCTTTCGAGATAGTGGCGCTCTCGCCGGTAACAGGTGAAACTAAGATAGGTATTCATGGAACTATTATGGATGGCTGGCCGCTGCCTGTGTCAGTATTTCCTGTACGGGTGAAAATCACCGATGAAAATGGCAATATTCTTCCAAACCCTGATTCCATCTTTATTAACCAGGAGGATGCGATTACTGCGCAGCTTACCTATTTACCTAAAGTCGAAGATGGTGAAGAAGACGAAGAATTAGAAGAGGCAATTAACACAGAGATCATCATCCTTCAACCCGATCCAGCGGTCCCGGGTGAATTTATAGGACAATTCCAAAATTTTGGATATGAAGGCTCCCATATTCTGACATTGACTGTTGGTGTTGACAAAATGGAACAAGGTTATTGGACTTATCGTCGAGAGGTTAAGGTTGAGTTTTCAAGAGACGATTGCCTGATGTGCCGCACTAGTACTTATTATGGTATTTTAGGCATCATTATTGCCACGATCTTGACAATAATTGCTTATAACATTGCCATTCGAACGAATAAAGTCTCTGGTTCACTTATTCTTGTAGATGGTTCAGCGCCTATTGCTGAATTTGGTTTGTATAATGGCACGAATTTTCGAAAAATAAAAAACCGTGAACTGGATCCATATCCGCAACTGGCTTTGAAATATATGAAAGCGCAAAATATTGGTAAAAAACGCCGTACTACCAAACAACGAGATGAGGCTTCGGGCGGATTATATTCAGATGAAGCGCAGGGAATTCGGGTAGATTGTGTGTCTACAAACGGACGCAAGTTCTCGGTTGATCTGTATCCAAAAACCCCCACTATGTATAGCGATGACACTATGGCTCAAATGTTGTTTGAGCCTGTTGAATGAACATATAGAAAACCACCTAAGTTAAAGGAGTATAAAAATGACTCGTCCAGCGATTATCATCGGTCTTGGCGGCACCGGTCAATGGGTGCTCACTTTCCTCAAAAAGGAGTTATTGGAAATTGGCGGGGGCACCATGCCGTCAGGCGTCAAATTACTCTCATTTGATACCACTACACGTACAACGGCGGAAACAGGGCAGACGGGGAAGCGTAAAAAAGAAGAAGATATCAGCGCGGGAGCTGTGCGCTTGGTTGAAGGTAAAGAATTTATTCCAATTGGGGATAATATTGGTTCACTTGTCAGTGAAATCGCCGCCGGAAAATACCCTCATTTGCAATGGTTCCCGGCAAAGTCTTTCCTGTCAAAACTCCCTCCTGCAGCTTTTAATACCAAAGAGGGCAGCGGGCAAATCCGTCATATGGGGCGCATTTCCATCTTCCGTGACTTAGCAGCTATTCAGCGTTCTGAGATCTTGTCTCGCTTACGCGCAGCTATGCAGGATTTGCAGGGCAAAGTATCGCGCGATACGCAGATGGAAATAATTATCGTGGGCTCTTTGGCGGGCGGGACAGGCGCCGGTATGTTGGTGGATATGGCGTTGTTGGTTCGTGCCCAGGCGGCTAAGGTGGTCGCCAACAATTATGTTGTACGCGGTTTCTTTATTCTGCCGCGGGCGTTTACAGCCGGCGGTTTGGGTGAGGGCCGAGATATGCTGGCACGCTCTTTTGCGGCATGGCGTGAACTTGACCGCTTTATGATCGTTAGTGAGCGTTTTGGCCTGCGCCAGATCAATTATCACGAATCCAATCAGGATCTCCGCCTGCGCTTGGATCGTCGTGCTTATGATGTTAGTTACATGGTGGACCCAGCTCGGCAAACCGTCAACTCGCTTGATAATGTGCGCGCAGAAGAAGGATTGTTTCCGGGCGTGGCACATGTTGTTTCTGCGATTTTGGACGAACAAGCAGGGAAGGCTTATACTGAATTTATTACGACGAATTTAGCCGGCAAATTGGCTCAACTGCCCCGCCGTCCTTATCATTCAGCCATTGGCTCTTACACTTTGAAAGTGCCTGTTTTTTATGCGGAAGAAAAATTCTCCCACCAGCTAGCTTTGGATGTTTTACGCCAATTCCTTGCTCCTGAAGTAAATGACAAGGGACGCGTGACTGGCGTTTCGGAGATTCGTAACCGCGAAGTTCCTGACGGCGAGAGTGGAGTTCAATCTGCACTTAAGTTCATGTTTTCTAGCGCGAGTAATGTGAATGGCAAGGAAATTCCGAACACGAAATTCCTTCCCCTGCTTGCCGAGGTGCGTGAAAAAGAAGGATTGCGTAATGATGGAATGATTCAGCAAATTGCGCGTGGGGGACTTACTGTTGGAAATAGCCGCTATCTTTCTGCGCTAACTGATATCAGCCAGGATGATGAAGGTAAACTCATCATGCGTGATATTCAAGATGAATTGAACCACCCAATTTGGGGATATGTTGCTCCTAGTCGGGTGGCAGGTGATACTCCTGATTCGGCCTTCTCTCGTATCAAGAATAAAGTTCCTGCGGTTCGTCAGGAGCATTATGGAGTAGATACTGCGGGCGGTGAGCGTTTACGTGGTAAATACGGCAAAGCGCTTGAACAAGCTAAAAACGCGCAGGTGGCTCGCTTCCGGCATCTCTTGAAGGCATGGACACTTCACGCTCTGAACGGCGATTCCCCTGATCCGCAGGTAGCGCGTGGCGGCAAGATCGGTTATGTGCGCTCATCTTATTTAGGTCTTCTTGATAACTTCGATTACTTTGTTAAATTCCTAAACTCGGTACGCCAGACTCGAAATGAGAATTTGCGGCTTGCGGCACGGACACGTCAGGCTGCAGACTCTTCATTGAAAGAATATGAACGGTTACGTGGGAAAAAATGTTGGCTACCATTTTGGGATGATTTTACTCATCCTGATGCCCACCGCGCTCAACGCAACTATCTAATGGCGGAACAACGTGATATTGATGTTCGCAAAGACGATATTTTGCTGGATGTCTTGGCTGAGACTACCCTTGAAATGCGGGCAATTGCGGAAAAAGGACTTAATGACATTCAAAGTTGGATTACCCATCTTGCCACTGGTGACCAAAATATAAAGGTGAATGGCTTATACCCTGAAGCAATGGAGTCACTTGCCAATGTCAATGTTAATCATGAGATTGACAAGCGAATGAACAAAATCAGCCAGCTCATTGGTGAACATGAGTATAAGACGGATGCAGCTTTTGTTGCTGAAGCCCTTGATCGGTTGAAGTGGGACGTGCTTGAAACAGCGGATGGCCTTCGTACAACTTGTGGTATTGAATTTCCATCCGATGACCCCAGTCAACCTAATGCCTTCTCTGCTTTCCGTCGTGAGGGAGAAAATGCATCTACGATCAACCTGGAAATGATTTTGAAATTAGCCCAACGACCATTCAAGGCCATTTATAAGGAACGTCCTTTGGCAAAAGAAGTAATGAAAATATATCCAACAGGGACGAAACTGGCAGAGTCGGTGGATAAACTGGCTGAGCCGCTGTATATGCCTGCGACTTCTGTGCTGGGACCGGAAGTTGTAGCCTGCTATATTCGAGCTCATTCCAATGTGGATGATGAAACCACTAGGTATTTTAGTGAATTTGAAACCGAAATGAAGGATCGCAATCCCAATATTAAGGGTGCCAGCCTTACGCTGGTGGATTCGGAAGACCATCACAAGTTGACTATTGTTCGTTCAGATGATCTCATCCCGAGTATGGATTTCCAAATGTGGCAGGCCTGTCGAGATGCATATATCCAGCAGGTGACTGACCCTCATCGCGGAATTCCTGCTGCGGAATTGCACATCTTCCCGGCAGAGATCAATGCCTGTGTTTATGAATCAGATATTCCCAAGCTAATCGGTAAAAACTATCGTACGTTGCACCCCGAAGTAGTGGCTCTTTTGGAGGATAAGGAACGTTTTGAAATGTTCTTGCGCGCTTATGCACTCGGTTTCATAAAGGTAGCGGAGGGAGATGGCGGCTCGTACTGGGCTTATCAGCTCCCAGAAGATGTGGAGCCGCTGTATTTGAGTGTTCCAAGTAAATCTATGTATGGCGCGGTTAAGGAAGATATTTTTCAGGTGATTCACAATTTTGTAATGGAGGGTGTTGACCAGCGGCCAGGTATGAATCAGCAGCGATATGTGGATTGGGAAAAATTGCTGGATGCCATTTTAAAGGCGCAGCGTGATCTGGGTAAAGCCAAAACCATAAAAGCGTATCGCCAGCAAATTGAAGATCCAAAAGGCGTAGTCGATACCATTTTGGCTGATGTTGTAAATCGCCGCGCAGCGATCAGTGATGAAGTTTTGCGGAAGACTATCGGTCAGGAACATGAAGATCTGGCGGATGTCTCTAAAGTCGTATACCTGAAGGCAATTCAGGCATTTGAGAATTTGTCTTCCAAATAACAATTTGATGCACCAGTGATAGTGGCTGCGGGTCAGTCGCGCGGCGGCAAACAGTCACTACCATTGGTGCTAAAACGAAGATATTTATGCCTTTGAGAGATTTTCTGCCGTTTCGCAGCCGTGAAAACCAGCAATTTCTGAACTGGCCGTCGGCGCCAGATGTCAAACCCGTCCGCGCAAAAGCAGATGGAGTAATTTCTGCTCTCCCTTCTTCTCTCAAGGAGCAACGGGAAGGAGAGTATCCCCCGACACTGATTATTGCAATCGGAAAAACAGGCGACCAGGCACTTGCTTTGCTGATGGAGAAAGTTTTACAGGACCAGACGAATAGAAGCGCATCCATCCGTGCATTATTGTTAACAGAAAGTCCAACAACATTGTCTGCTGCAATTGGAAGGCAGATTCGTGTAATTGAACTACAAAAAACTGGTATGTCATATGTCACTAACGGAGCAATGCAGTCTGCCCGCGCATCCTCTAATGCTTTATTTCAACAGGTAATTAACTACAAGCGCTATCAGGAATGGCTTCAAGAAAACTTGCTGGATCTGGGAAGCGATGTCCAGGTTTATTTTATTGGGAGTCTGGCTGAATCTGCAATTGGAATGGTAGGGGATGCGCTTCAAATTTTGCGCAACTTTCCACAAAACCTGGGGCGTACAGGTTTGTTTTCACGTGTTTCGGCGATTCTTTCTCTTCGTGCATCAACAGCATCCAGCTTGCCGCCCGATGAGATTTTTGCGGCTTGTCGCGAAATTAGCCGCATGACTTTTACCGGCCCGCATCGTATGAATACTTCTTTTGGGCAATCACTCGTTGTTGAATCAGCATTGCTTGATTATTTATTCATCCTTGATGGTTCAATGCCGCAGACATTGGAGCAACATCAGGAAGTTGATGTTGCTCAATTACTGGCCGAGTCGCTATTTACGTTTTTGCATCCATCCGCTCGTTTCTTGTGGGAGAATTTGATTAATGATTTGCGTTCTTCCGGAGAGATTCGTCAGGAATCCCACTTGCCGGTGATTCACAGTGTAGGGACTGCTACACTATACATTCCGCTCAATGAAATTAAACGTTATATTTCGGTCCGCTTGGCGGACGCGGTATTACACGGGGAGCAGGAAGGTGTAGAAGAAGGGTTGGTGAAAAAATCTTCATTTCAAGCTGAACCATCCCTGCGCAGCCTTGCCCGCCAATTTTTATTGAATGGTCCTTTCCCTCACCCTGTCTTTCTCTGGCTATTGGAGGCTAATAGCCAGAATTATTTTGAAACTATTCCAGATTTATCTCCAAAGTTTATTTCACTCTTCCAGGCGCAGGTTTCTCATTCACTGACGCACTACCTCAACCAAATTCCTGCCGATTTGGGGCATGCCAACATGGCACTCGCTTGGCTGGATGGACACTTGTCCGGTTGTGAAAAATGGTTAAATGATGGTAATCTGTCCCGGCCAAATGTCCCTGAACGGTCTAATTTTCAGTATTTGTTATTCAAGTGGCGTGAAATTATTCAATTTCTCTCTGCTGATTTGGGCGCTTGGGAAAAAAGTCTATTCCCTTTGAATGAGAATGAATCCACCCTTCCGTCTCCAACTCTTAATTGGCGCAATACTAATCCAGAGTCATCCAATTGGAGAGAATCTAGCGGCGCCAAAACAGAGGATCTTCCATCCGGCATCTATGCGATCTTGAAGTCTCAGAGAGACGAGGCTGAAATTGCAATTTCTGATTCATCTGCTGATCGTATCTATCGTTCAGTTTTGGCAGAATCCAATCAAGACATAAATGAGCTTGAAAAATATTATACTGACACTGTTCGACCAGAACTCTCCAAGATAGGGATGGAAGCAAGTACATCTTTTAACCGCATCCGTCAGCGTCTGGAGTGGTGGATACATATTGTGCCTGATAGGTTGCCGCAACTTTACCTGATTTGTTGGCCGGCTTCTGTCACGCCTGCAATGACTCCACCGGCGGATATTTGTTTTAAGGCCGACCAAGCCCTGGCTTTTTCAACAACGTTGACGCAATTAGCCTATTCACAAACCGAATCATTAGAATCTGACTTAACGACCAATTGGTTTGGTCGCCGTATAAAACTTCTCGCGGATTTTTTGCGGCGTGCGGAAGATGCGTATATTCGTTATGATCAGAATGCAGCAGCCAGATTTAAAAATGCCGCCACCAGACGTTCCTATTTGATTTCACATGATCCCCTTCTTAGCCGTGATCTTGTCAATGATATTTTTCCAAATACGCCGCGTTTCGATATTAACGAACTCGGGGGGGGGCAAAGAACACGTGTTACTTCTTTTACCTTGCGCCTCAATATGCCGCTTAGTGTAATAACATTGCTTCAAGAATTCCAGCGTGACTATATTGAAAGGCAGCCTGAAAACATCCATCTTTATGAACAGGAACGTGCCGCAACAATTTATGAAAAACGGCTATGGAAATTGAATCGAGTCAGGATTTCGCTTTCTCCTGAAATGACCATATTGCTTGCTGAACCGCAGCTGGTGACCCTTTTTTTTCAAGCCCTGTTTACCGGGGTGATCCATACTCATCATGATGAAACCGGGCGACAACCCTATTGGATCGTCAATGGTGTTCAAGATTTTTCACCTTTATCTCTTGCGCCGGTGGGAAAAGACGGGTTATTGTTGGCTTTACGGCGTTTTGCACTCGAGTTGCCAAATGCATCAGATATTAACCAAAACCCGCAAAACTATTTTAGCTCATCCCGACGACTAAATTATATTTCAGCCCTTACAAATTTGGTCAAAGAGACTGCTTCCAAGCCGGAAGCGCGTACTGTACGTAATTCTTTAGTTGGGGAGTTCACTGAATGGAAGGCAAGAGGTGAACTCGATCGGCTGGCAAACTCGTTCCATACCGTCATCATCTGTGAACTTGATGAACCGGTTTGGACGGGCTGGTAAATCGGTTATTTTCGAAGTTTTTGGAGGAAAGTCAATATGATAAACAAAAACCTGTTTTCAGATGGCCAGCAGCTTGATCATGATGGACATCCATTAATTATTGAACGTAAATTGTCTTCTGGCTTGACCGGCGAAGTCTACTTGGGTAAATTATCTTTGCCTAATCAGCCTGAGCCGGTCAGGGTCGCTATAAAAATCATGAAAGGGCTTGACTTTCCTCTTGCCCGTCAGATGTTCTATAAAGAAGGAGAAACTCTTGCTTTTCTGATGCATCTTGAAGATGAGAGCAGGGATCTTCTTGATGAAACTTTGAAGATCGCCCCTGTTTATTATGGTTTAAGCGAATATCATTCCGAGCCTGATATGCCCGGTGTGCCCTACATTGTAATGGAGTTCATTTCAGGCCGGGAAGTACCGTTTTTATTAAAGCAGGGACTTTTTTCAGAAATACAATCTTTGACGATTGCATGGCATCTCTACCGGATCCTGGATATTCTGCACACTCGTTTGAAAAAATCCTTTATTGACCTGAAATTTGAAAATCTTTGGTGGGTTGAAAATGATGGAAAATGGGGCGGTCAGCTTAAACTTACCGATTTTGGCACGCTTGAAGAGATTAAAGGCGAACAAAAACGCGGAGTTTCACGAGATGTACTTTTAGGCGGGGTCTATTTGCTTTCAATGATTAGCGGGCATGCACTGGAGTATTCGATCGGTGAATTGAAGGAAAAGCCGAGCCGATCTTAAAGCATCATGGCGGAAAAATGACCTGGGGCTTGCAGCGCCTCTTGAGTAAACTATTACACCGAAACATAGACGCCCGCCCAAAGACGGCGGCTGAGGTGCAGGCGGAAGTGCGCCAACTAGTAAACTTTTGGTCTCAAACGGATGACCGTCTGTCTGCAATGGCTCAAAATTATTTGAAAACAGCTGAAGATGAGGCAGAAAAAACAAAATCAGTAGATCAACCCCTTAGCAAGGCCGGATATGATGCCGCAATTCGTGCGTACTCATCGCTGGATATATTGCGTACCAAAGCGCCTGGCTTATTTAATGAACGCGACCTAGATCGTGCAAAGGCCGTTTTATCCATCGGCGATTATTTCGAGCGCGGCTATGCCCTCTTGCAGGGTCGTTCTTTCACACTGGCCCGGCAGACTTTTGAAGAAGGTATATTATGGGCGGATGAACCAGCCCTCTTGCGACGATGGTCATATACAGCGCGTATTGGCGAAGAAGTGGCTCCCAGTGATTTCGAATCGCGCTTTGTTGAGCTTAAATCTATCTTAGACTTCATTAATGATAATGCCCCAAACTCTGGTAAATGGCAATCAGCCCGTCGTGATTTTTCTGATCTGGCGGCTCCTTCTCAAGATAAACCTTCCCTGAGATCAAAAGGCCTGGATTACCTTATTGCCGAATGCGAACTCTACGAGTTATATGAAATGGCGCGCGGTTTTTACATCGACGAAGAGTTTGAAAATGCCGCTGAACAGTATGGAATGATAAAGATCATTCTCGATGACCGTCTCCCGTTAGATGCGTCCAAATTTATAGAAGAAGAAATTGGCAGTGTTCCAGCCAGCCGCCGAAATGCAGAGAAGCGCTCATCTAAAGAGAAAGCCTTCCACTTATATGAAGACGCCAGGAATGCCTTGAGACGCGGTGAACTTAACATCGTATTAGAGGCTGCATCACAAGCTTTTTCTGCTTATCAAACTATTACGCATAATACGTTCCATCTAGAAAACCTATCTGATCTGGCTTTGCTTGCCATTGAGACTGGCGCTCAGCATCCCGAAAAAATTGAGTATTATTTACGCGCTTCCCGTCAGATCGCCGAGATTGGTTTATACAACTATGCCGAGGACGCTGCCTACGATAAAATCTACGAGGCCAGTGTCAAGCTAGACTCCGCAACGGAAAAGATATCCATCTTTGACACTGCCAGCTATTGTGCTTTACTCGAAGATTCTCATGCTGTGCTTGGCGGGGACGGAGCATTGATAGAACCTGTTGCGAACTATGCGGTCAGGCGCGCGATTTCGGGCAAGGCAGTTCCATTTTTAAGGGGTGTTGCGGATCTTGTTGAAAAAATTATTCCAACTTCGCCTTATCCGACAGAATGGCGCCTCAAGGCCGATGAAATTTTTTCTGAACAAGCGGCCCAGCGTCATACTGATGTGGACGACCTTTTGCAAGCGGCACACCACGCCTTGCTGCCTATGCTTCCAGATCCTAATAATCCTCATGGGTTGCAAGAGATTTTACAGGAAACCGCCAGACTGGCTGTTATTTCGAACGGCTTTGAACTACTCTCTCTGCAAAACCGGGTAACCCGGCTTGAAAAGGCCAGAACCGCACTGGAAAAAGCGGCAAAAATTATAGGTGAAGAAGATACTTACCGACGCGAAGAGATCGCCCCGCTTTGGATCGCGGTTGAAAAAGGTCTTGAGTTGGCCTTGGGGACTGTTTCCGTGCAGGAACAGTCGCAACGAGAAGAGCGCATTGCACGTTTGGAGGCACTTTCACGAGAACGGGCTGAGATTGAGCAAAGAATCCAGATAATACGACTAATTCCTCAATCGATCGTTGACGAGAGTGTTCATGGCAGTATCGATCCATCATCCCTGCGTCAAAAACTAATTGATTTTCTGTATCGTTGTTATTACTTTGAGTCAGGTGATCGTGAATCCTTCCAGGATACCATTCAGCGCTTGAAAATGGATACTCCTGTATCAATTATCGAACAGGTTTCGGTGCAGGTGTTGATTGATTGGGCGATCCATTCGCTTGATATGCTTGGAGCGGAATCTTGGAAGAAAATTGCGGCCGTGGCGGCCGGGCATCAGCAAAAGATAGAAGCAGAGTTCTTGCGCGCCGCTAAGGCATTTGCCGAAGGTGAATTTGGTATTCTCGCGGCAGAGCTAGACCGCACGCAAGCTGTTTTGGGTGTTACGCCCGAGTGGCAATCGCTTAAATCTTCCCTGGCACAAGCCAGTGCGTGGAAAGCTTGGTGCGAAACCAAGGCGGATATTTTCCAGTCTGGGGCCGCCGACAAACTTTTTTTGCGTGATTTGCGTGCATTTTCCAGCTTGAGATTACCCCCCATTTATTGGAATCAAAGCCCGGCTCCAGCTTTTTTAGATAAGGCTGGGGATGGCTTGCGGGAGGAAATTCATCGGGCAAAAAATATCAATACCAGGGAATTTTTTGAATCCATGTCTAGGTTGCTGGATGTCAACTGGACAAAACACGTGGCATCGACTTCTGTCCGGCGTGCATGGATTAAACAGGATTGGCTCACGAGCGCTTATGCTGTTGCTGGCAAACCTGACTTGCACGGATTAACGACCCAGATCAGTCAGACCCTTCCTCCTGAAAATATCGAAGAAGCGCTTAATTCGTTCGAGTATGGCGATTGGACGCGGCTCAACCAACAAGGAAAAAAGAATAAAGGCCGCGGCTCTACTCTTCAGAGCGTGTTGCTGCTGGGCGCCGGCGTGCTGGTCATGCCTTGCCATGCTCGTAATCGGGTTTTTTGTTTATCCGGGTTTTATCCCGGGCATTCTTCAGAAAAATACAAATACCCCAACTCCCAGCTTAACTCCGACGCCCACTTTTACTCCAACCCCAACTGTGATTCCCAGCCTGACCCGACTGTGACACCTTCACTTACACCTGTGCCGCCTTCCATTTACCTGCCTGGAGATATTAATTCCCTGTATCCGGGGCTCCCCGTAACCGGTGATGCTTATTGGGTGATCAACAACACTTATGCCATCCTGGAACCCTCCTTGGATGCCCAACAAAGCCCCTGGAAAAAAGCTGTTTCTCAAGACTCCCGGGCAAACGAGGAAGGATATTTTTATACTGCGGTTGGAAAATCCACTGTTGTTTGGGCAATGGATGTGCCTTTTGATACAACTGGGTATTATGATGTCTATGTTGTGGATACCTTCCAACAATCAAAAGGACCGCAGCAATTCCAGGTATTGCTGGATGGACAGCCCGTTCAACCCTATCGCGGCACAAGCCAAGTTATTTTGCGCGGCAGCGGTGAAGTGAACAGGTCAGATACCTGGCTCTTTTTAGGCGACTACCAGGTGAATGCCGGGCAGAAATTGAGTGTTAGCGTCACTCTGGGAGAATTAACCGACCAGACACCATTTGCAGTGGATCGGGTATTGATTGTCCGCCTAAACGAGTCTAATTGGCAAATGCTTGACGCCCTCCCGGCGGGGCGGACGCTGGCAAGCCTGATGGATGATTCTACTGCAACCTTCTTTGAAGTGGTTGATAGTAAACCGGTAGCTGTTAAGGATCGCGGAAACTTTTTCACAGATGTCAAGGCCTGGAATGGCAGCTTTACCAGTCGATCCTTGACCGAGGCCACCGTTCCTATTTGGGTGGATTGGACGCCTGTCAATCGGCTTTCTCCCGGAACATATGAAGTTTTAGTTTGGATCCCTGAAAATCATGCCACGGTTGTTGCCGATTATGTTTTATTGGCAGATAGCAAGATTGTGGAACGTCCAAATCCAGCGCAGGTCAATCAAAGCGACCATAAAGGAGTTTGGTGGACATTGGGTACTTGGACTCTGGAAAAGGAATCTGTGGTCAGCCTTCGAATGATCATTGCAGATGGGGCGCTTGGTGATATAGGCGTAGATGCCGCTGCGATTGTAAGTGTTGGGCAGTAGAATACCTTCAAATAGGTGGTGATGATATGTCTAAAAGATTGTTGCGGTTTGGAGATTCATATGCAAATGAAGAAAAAGTTATTAAACACCTTGATGATGTCCTGCCGCCGGACTATAAAATTCTTGCGGTTTGAGAATTGCTGATGCAACTCTTGGCGAGGTCGAATACGATGTGGTGGTGTTGGGTCAATATGCCGTATATGTATTGGAGATCAAGAATTTTGGCGGTGTGATCAAAGGGGATGCAATCACATGGGAGTTGGAATCTACTTCAAATAAATCTTCGACGGTCCGTAGTCCTTTTTCCCAACTTGGCAGGCAATGCAGCATTCTGGTGAGCCGATTAAAAGAGGCAGACCAGAAGGTTCTGGTTCAAGGCATGGTGTGTTTATCGAATGATAAACCACCGGTAGTTCAAATCGAAGATAGTGAAAAGCATAAAAAAGAGATCCTTTGGTATAAGGACGCCCTTCATCCTCTGACGGATCCGTTACAAATTACATTACCAGCTGATTGGGGCCGCAGGGATATACTGGTTAAGCATGAAGCGTTGCTCGCCCTCATTAAGAGCGGATTTTCCAAGCGCGAAGCGGAAGCCATTCAAGGATACGCCATCGAGAGCGAGGCATGGACCGGACGCCGATATAAAGCTTATTTTGCAACCCGCAAAAATGATTATCCATCCAAGGTGTTATTGAAGGTTTATCAGGTCCCCAGTTCGATTTCCAATTCCACGGAAATCGAGAGATTCGTTGACGCATTAAACAGCAGGGATTTATCAGCTCTCAGGAAAATTGAAAAGACAGGTGACCATCAAACAGGCGGGTCAAACTATGTTTTAGCCGGAGAAAAGGCATTTTTGCATCCAACACAGCCTGGGAAATATGTTGTGGTCACCGAATGGGTCAATGGTAAGCCTTTGTCCAGCTTAATCCAGGCTGGACAAATTTCCTCGTTGAACATACGCTATCTCATCGCGTCTCAAATTTGTCGTGGTCTGGCTTTTACTCATAGCGCCGGTGTGGTCCATCGCAATCTTTCCGCGGATAATGTGATCTGGAGCACGGAAGAGAACAAAGTAAAGATCATCAACTTTGACTTCGCCAAATTTGCGGATGACAGCCTGCCGACGGTAGATGACAGAAATGTCCTGGTTGAAATGCAGGCTGAATTGTCAGCGCGCGAGAAATATCAGGCCCCTGAATTTAGACAGCCGGTTCAGAAGGATGATGTTCCTTATAACTTTATCTATCATAATGCCCGGTTTCAAACAGATTATTATGCGCTTGGTATCATCATGCTGGAGTTGTTTACGGATCGTCTTTTACCAGACGCCCAGTCGGTCAGGAATAAACTCAAAAAATTTTCACATCCTGACAAGGAAGTGCAGAAAATCATCCTTGCTTATTGCGGCCTCAACCCGGAAGAGCGGACCGCGATCCCGTTGATCGAGGCGGCCCTTGTTTTTGAACAGCAGGCGGGTGTTTCGAGAGAATCTTATGATGTCACTCGTTTGCCGTCAGGTTATCAGTTGGGTATTTACTCCCTTGTTCGGAATATACAAGAATCCAGAATGAGTGTGGTCTATCTCGCAAAAAATACCTGGACAAACCAACAGGTGATCATTAAAATTCCCCGCGCGCCCTCTCGCGAAAATGCCAAAAAAGAATTAATGCGCGCGATGAAAATTTTGGATGAAGTAAGTTCAGACTATACCGCAAAACTGTTTCACACTGATATTGCCTTCTTAACCGACCAGAATATCCAAAAAGAGTGGTCGGCTGGCAGCCATGAAATCTATTATCAGGTCTGGGAATACATTGACGGGCATAATCTAAAAGATTATCTCGCCACCCATGCTGCTGACAGTCTCCAGCTTCGCTTGCAAATGGCTTTGGACGCGTTGAAGACGATCGCAGTCCTCCAGAAAAGGGATGGATACCATTTTGGACATCAAACCCTCCAACTTTGTGGTAACACGGGCAGGCCAGGTGAAAGTGATCGACTTTGGTCTTACCAAACATATCAGTGACCATCAGGCAGGCGTGGATACTGCGGGTACACCTGGCTGTTATTTGCCCCCGGAGATCCTCAGCCCGAATGGAAAATGGACTCAGGCCGGAGATGTTTGGTCATTGGGATGTCTTTTTCTTGTGATGTTATATGGCCTGCAGGTCTGCACCAGCTCAGGCCCGCAAGTGGACTGGATGCGTCTGGAAAAAGAGTTGAATCAGGATTTTGTGAAAGCCTTGAAAAAGCTACGGACAGGAAGCCCGCTAACCGTTATTTATCGGCTCAGGAATTATTGCCAGAATTACAGAAAGCCCATCAACGCTGGCTGGATCATAAAAAAGGAAGCCTGAATATGTCTAACGATGAAATACTTGCCAAGCTTAAAGAAAAACTTGCAGAAGCAATTGGGACGGATCGTGAAAAGGTAATTGGATCTGATATTCGCGCTTTTGAAAACTGGATAAAAGATGGGCAGAAAGACGATTGTCCGGTTAATTTGGGGATCCACGGTATTTATCCGCAAGGCATCACTGACATGCCTGTTGAACCTGCGACTCCTATTAAGAATGTGATTGAGAAGCGACCTGATGAGTTGCCTAAGCCGCTGGTTGCGGAGCCTGTCAAGACCGAGATCGTGATCCCCATTGCGGAAGAATTTGCTGTTTCAAGCAAAGGCGAAAGACCTGCAGATAATATTAATATGGATGATGTTGCCAGTGAAGAAGCCAACCGTAACCAGGAGATTCTACGGTTGGAGTTGGAGAAGGTGCGAAAGTACATTGAGAAGCAGGAATGGCGCGAAGCTGTGGCGTTAGCCGGGATTGTGGAAACACGCGCCAGTAGGACGGTAAAAGATCATGCCCATGAACTATTTTCCCAGGCTCAAACTGGTCTAAACAAAGCGCTTGAAGAAGCCCTTGCGCAAGGGAATTCTGCCCGTGCCGCCAATGACACATCAACAGCACGTAAATCATACCAGGCTGTCCTCAATCTGGAACCGTCAAATAGCGACGCGCGTTTGGCTTTGAAGGAACTGGATGGATTGGTACAAGAGCAGGTTTCTGGCAAGCAGATCGGTAATATGCGTGCCGGACTGCGCGAACGCCGTGATATCCGCCGTCTTGGTGAAGCGGTATATGATGCAGAGGCACTTGATCAGGAAAGCAAACTCCCTGATGAACTGCAGGGTATTTTGAAAGATGCTCGAATATTTTACGACCAGACGCGCTCGCAAATGGGTGAAGAAACCACTCAGATGCGATTTGGGGATGTAACAGCCACTGCTCAAGCCGTTGATACATTTCAGGCTCGTGTTGCTAAGGGCGAAAAGTATATCTTCGACGCCACTACTAATACAGAAAAGCCTTCTTTTGAATTATTACGAGAGGCGCAAACCCTGTTGCAGCAAGCCTCGGAGGATACAGCACAATATGAAATCAATATTGCTGATAAAGATAAATTCCTTCGCCCAAGATATGTGTACCAACGATTGAGAAAAGCACTTGAGCAGCCATTTTATGAACAGGAGAAGCGTAAACTAGAAGAAAAACTAGCCGAGATTGATCGTTTTGTTCAGGCACAGGAACAAGCGGAGAATTTGCACGAAAAAGCCTTGCAGGAAAGTGACCAGGTTCGCAAGTTAGCTCTGCTTTTACAGGCTAGGAATATTTTCGGTGCGCTAACAGGGTTGGATGAGCAGGTTGTGCAGATGCGTCCGGTAGCGATCTCGGTGATGCAGACCGGAATGAATGATTTTCTTCGTAAAGCAGAAACTTCCTTGCGTAGTCAGGAATATGCTGATGCTCGCAGTGCCAGTGTCGAGGCTGAGAGACAGGCCAGTGCCTGGCCTGAAGCGCAGAAACCCGAAGAAATCGTCAAATTGGTAGCTGAAACGCAAGCAATGCGCCAACTGATTGATGATACCGAAAATGCCTGGAAAGAATATCTCCAGTTAGCCAAAGATGTTCGCCAGAAGGTGGTTGATCAAAACCAGCGTGCAACCGGGCTGGATCTCTTCAAACAGGTCAGCGAAGATGAACGCTTTAAGGGATTTCCTGATCTGCGCACACTGAGATCGGAGATCGATCAATATAAGGGCGTGGGCGAACAGTTGAATGATGCCCTATCCGCCCGATCCATCGGAGAGTGGAGTCGCGTCTTTGAGATAGCAGATAAAGTGCTAAAAGCGGGAACCGCCGGTCAGTTGGCGCCGCGTTTCCAGGAACTGTACGCCGACTCTGTAACCGAGTTGAATATCAGTCGCGCGCAGGGCTTGTTGCAAGATGATGAGATACCGGAAGCCAATAACATTCTGAGCGCCACACTGAACAAGGAGAAGGAACGCGGCGGTGAGCGCGAAGCCAACCTGCGTACGCGCCTGTCTGATGAACTTGAACGCATACAGCAGGCGATCCAGTCTACCCGTTCGTTCATGCAACCACTCTATGATGAGGCATGCAAAGTTCTGGGGCTGTTCGATAATGTTGGCTTCAAGGCCTATACCAGTCCATCGTTTGCATTACGGCAATCGCGGGTGGGGGCAGACGGGCAGGTAAGCAGCCCCGGGTTGCGCGCTTTGATCAACCGTCTCAAAGGATCCTCCGATGACGATGATCCGACGCCCCAGGAACTGATGGAGCGGGCAGGCGAAATTCTCATGGTAGAGCTCAGCCGTAAAGGATTTGCCGAGCGGCTAAATGCCCTAAAACTATTTCGTTATGTAGGCTACCAAAACCAGGCGGGAGAGAAGGATTGGCCGCCACATACTCTCTCCCTGCGTACTGCGGAAGCCCGTCGTGCCGCGCGCTTGGTGGCAGATTCCCTGCGTCAGACAGAGTTGGAACCACTTAAGCAAAAACGCAATGCTTATCAAGGTAATGAACGCGAACTGGATGATGAGGCCTTACGCCAAATGGCCGGGCAGGCCGCCGGATTGCGCGAAGCCTCGTTGCTTGAGACCGAGGATGAACGTGCCTTGGGGCGCTGGGTGGAAGTGCAATGGGAGACACGATTGGCGATTAGTGAAGAGAAACGTGCAAACTGGAGCGGCGCGGTGGATATCTGGCGCAGGTTGGATACCCATCATCCCGCGTGCTTGATGTTAAGCGTGGTTTGCGAAATGCCCGCATCAAATACACAGGTGATCGGGCTCATTATCTTATTCATAACGATCATAAAAGCGAAGATGCCCTGAAACTATTGCGCGAGCTGCAGACTGAACCTGAAATGGACAATTCCTGGGAGTTGAATGTTGCTTTAGCTGAAACTTATGAATCGTTGGGAAATTTTGAATCCGCGTTTGGAAATCTTGACCAGGCGATACGTATTACCAGCGGTCTGGACGATGATTCTTTGCAGAAAGAGATCCACACCCGTTTGCAGGAAAAACGCGAGGAGCTTGAAAGCCAGCGCGTCATTTATACCTGCACTGAAGACGCGAAAAACAAGCTGTCGCTTCGCAATACCGCTGAAGCCCTGCGTGCCATCCAAACCGGCATGAAAAATCCGAAAGTAAAAGATAATACACCTTTACGCCAATTACGCGATGAAGTATTTGCCCGCGCCTCGGATGACCTGCTTCAGAAAGTTCAGCAGGAACGCAATAAGGGCACTGATGATGGCAAGATTCAAGCGGTGACCGCGCTTGTGGATCTTCAAACTCTGGAGGAACTGGTTGAGCAGCCTGTTGAACAGCGCCGCTCCAGTGAAGGGTTGAACCGCCTGCGCGCTGATCTGGCTTCGGTGGCTGATGCGGTCATTCGTACGGCATTGGACTTCGACCCTGCCACCCTTCCGCTTGAGCATGCCATTACCCAGGCTACTGAGCTTTCTTCACGTTTACAGACCTTTGATAATGTCATTCCTTTATTTAATGCTGAATTGGGCCGGTACGTGAAAAACTTAAGAAACGCAGGGTTGATACTGCCCGGCATATTGAAAAATTTGCAGGAGTTAAAAGACATTACAGAACACGCATACCCAGAGTTTTTGGGATGCCGCCATTCACACAGGCGACTTTTTGATGTTGGATCAATACTTGAACAGTATTCATAAATTGGAGTTGAACACACTGCCCGAGGTTCGTGCGTATGAAAAGCGGCTGGAAGAGACCAAAGAAGCCTGTGCGCACTTATTGAATGTTATAAATGATGTTAAACTAAAATTTAATCCGCCGGGTGAAGATTTTGAGACAGTAAAGAAAATGATTGTCGAAAGTTCGGTTCAACCTTCCTACCGCGTTAGTGGTCAGGCGTGGCAGGCGCTTCATGCCCGCCAGTATGAAGAAATTCGCCGTTTGCTTGATGATCATTTGCGAGTACCTGATATTTACGGCAGCGGTGATCTGGTGGGCTGGCAAAAAGTGCTGGATCAGGCTGAAGAACGTGCCCGCGAATTAGAGTTGTGGCAAGAGTGGGACCGGCAGTGTACTTATAAGATGGATGCTGCAGCCCAATCTTTGCATGTGGCAGAATCTCAGCGTGAAGAACCGGTTCGTATTCGAAAGGCGAACTGGGAAAAAGTGCGGGATAATGCCCAGTCCACACTCGCGATTCTCACTTATTCAGAAAGTGCTGCTTCGGAAACAAATGAAGTTTCACGCAATATATTGACTATCGGTATACTGGATCCACAAAAAGCTCCTGTACCTGCTCGTTCCAGGAAAGCAAAAGATATTCAAGAGGAAGGCAAACGACGGAAAACCCTGGTGGAGGATTGGCGCTATAGATCAGAAACCCAAATCTTAGCCTTGGCCGAAGTGTTGGACCGGCGCGGCTTTCCAACTCAAAGTGAATTCGCAAATGCGGTTGCCCAGAAGGACTGGGAGCGTTTGGATAAACTAATAACGCGTGCGCGTGAAGCGGGAATTACCAGTGAAGAAGAACGTAAACGCGTGGAAGTGTATGCGCGCACTCTGGAGGAGCAGCGTAGCAAAAAGAAGGGCTGGTGGCCACGCTGATGAAAATTGCCATCTTTTCTGATATTCATGCCAATTTCCCTGCTTTGAGCGCGGTAGCGGACGATGCTGCCAATGAAATGGGGGTAGGTTATCAGCAATGCTGGACTCTGGGTGATGTGGTTGAATATGGTCCGCATCCGTCGCAGACCCTTTCATTTTTGCGTGATTTTGTTGACCCTCAAGCCTGGGTGATGGGGAATCATGATGCCATGCTCAAAGATCTTGTGCTGCCGGAAGATCTATCGTCTGTTTCCAAATCAGATAACCTTATTCATGTTAAAGTCAACAAAGGCGAAGGGCGTGAAGTTGTTGGCCGTAACCTTTTCATGAAGGAGGGGGATTGGTTCAAAACCACAGCCATGCCTGTGGAAGTTATCCTGCTTAATCGCGCCGCCATTAAGCAGGATCCAGACGCGGAGGCTTTCTGGCGTAAAGCTTTCAAGCCTGATCGTGCTGTGCCACGTAAAATCAAACGTGATGGGATCAATATTGTGCTTGTCCACGGTTCTCATGCCGACCCGTTGTCACGCTATGTTTATGGCTGGGAAAAAGAAATCCTCATTCCCCGTGAATTGCAAGAGCTAAAGAAAATACGCGGCAGGTCAAAGAAACCGGTTATCCAGTTTTATGGGCATACCCATGTCCCCACGTTTATTCATGCCAGAGAAATGAACGGCGAATTTGAGATCCATACGGAGAAGATATTTTCCGGGCAGACTTTTTCGCTTGAGGGTGATGATTATTATATGATCAACCCGGGCTCGGTCGGCCAGCCGCGTGACCGTGATCAACGGGCATCCTACGCGGTTCTTGATACCAAAGCGCATACTTTGACTTTTCGTAGGGTAGAATACGATTATACCCAAACTGCGAGCGACCTTGTGGCAGGCGGATATCCTGAAAGTTTGATTCGTAAATTGCAAACTGCTTCAGCCGCTGAAAAACAGACTCCCGATGAATGGCTGGAACATTATAATGAGGCAAGCCAAAGATGAGCTATAACGACCTCGAACCTCAAAAACGAAGCAACCCCGGTTTTCAAGTCGGACTTGTCGGCGGAGTCATTATGATCTTTGTCAGCCTTGCCGTTTTTTTTATGAACGGTGCCGATACTGATGGCGATCTGCTGGTCTGGTTCATTCAATTGGCAGTATATTTTTTTCTTGCTCGTATCGCTGCCAGCCGTCAGGCTGATATGCAGACCAGCAGTTACGAACCAATGCGCGGTGTTGAAGGGGCAGGGGTGGGCGCTCCCTTGACGGCCAGTGTTATGATGTGGATTTTTATCGTCGTGCGCGGAATTGTAAGAGACGCAATGGGGATGACGATTACAATTGAACCTGTTAGTTTTTGCGGCTGGATCATATTGGATGTTGTGCTTGCGCTTGCGATCGGTGGATTGACAGGCCGCGCAATTGTAAAACAGTCCCAGAGTGATCCTTATAACACAAGCAATTTTTGATCACAAAAAGGAGAGAATAAACTATGAACGCTGAATGGTGGGAAGGTCCTGTCCGTTTTATGTGCGCCTATTGGTGGGTGTTCTTGCTCATGATCGTGCTGGCGCTTACCGCTTATTTCACCCGGGATTACTGGCTGCCCTTGCTAGGTTTATAAATGAAATGAAGGTAAACTGCCGTGCAGGATGAGTGGTGGGAGAGTCCGGTTTGTTATCTTTGTGACTATTGGTGGGCACTCCTTATCATCCTGTTCCTTGCATTGGCAGGATGGTTCTCGCGTGACTATTGGATTCCCGTTCCTCTGGCGCCCACAGCCACCGTAACCCCGGTCCCAACTCCGTCACCGCGGCCTTCGGCTACTCCGACACCATCACCTACCCAAACTGTCGAACCAACCTCCACGCGTGTGCAGACTCTTGGCACGGGGGATGTGCAGGTTACGCTTCTTTGGGATTCTGTGAATGATTTGGATTTATGGGTTACAGACCCGGCTGGCGAGACCATTTTTTATTCACATGATAGATCTGCCAGCAAAGGTGAGCTGGATGTGGATGCCAACCCAGGCTGCGGTGGTGTAACCTCCAGTCCGGTGGAAAATATCTTCTGGCCCACAGGTGATGCTCCGCAAGGCACATACAAAGTTTCAGTTCAGTATTTCAAAGTCTGTCAGCCTGCTGCGTGGACTCCCTTCACGATCCGCTTATTGGTGGATGGGCAAATCCAGGCTTTTGAAGGCGCGGCATCAACAGAGAATGAGTTGATCGAAATTACCACCTTTATTGTTCAGCGATGAATTTTCCTGCTGGAGTATTGAAAAGCCGAATTTTCCACGAACATGGCTATTCCTTTCGCAGAGTCGAAAACGACGGCGGTCTCTATTCCCAAAGCGTATTTTTAGTATGCCATTTTCTATAGATGAATTATCTTAACATCACAGTGTTGATTATCAGATATAGGTTCTAAAGTTGATCTACGGGAGGCAATTGTTATGAACGCTGATGGTGGCGGAAAATTTTCAGGGCGGCATCGCATTCCTTCGATTTCCAGGCATGCGATGGGCGGCAGTGCTTTAAAGAAGTGCCTTCTTTTTTGGGGGATGTTCGCTTTGATCCTGACTGCCTGCAGGGAGGAAACGGATTTTTATTTTTACACCAATCAAAATTGGAAACTTGAATCGGCATTAACGGTGGATAAAGCTGTTCTGGATTTGTTAATGGGCGCGGGTGGAATGGCGATCGGCTCTAATTTGGGGATCCCGGTGCCGGATACCATCCTCCAATCGGAAAACTGGATCAGCCTCTCGCTGGATTGGATCGTTAGCGAGTATCGGAATCAGGGTTTGGATGCCAATTGGAGACAGAGATCTAATACCTACACCTTGTCTGTCAAGGGAGGTCGGTTCAGTGATATGCCGGGCGTTGCCATCGGGTTAATTACCCTGGAGAAGGTTTCAGGAACGGATGATCAATATCATTTGCAAATGCAGGCGCTGAATCTGGACATGGGGAAATGGAACGGGGCATAATGGCGTTGCCCGGTTTGGGCTATGACCGGATCGTTACATTACACGCCGCAAAGATCATCCAAAGCAACGCGGATGAAGTAAGCGGTGGCAAGGCGGTCTGGCATAACCCCGGTTTGGTAGATGTGGTGTTCGAGCCAGCCAATCCATTTCCTCTGCCAATCTTGTTTATTTTTCTTTGCTTGGGTGGCATCAGTATTCCAATCAGCTTGGCAGTAAAAGGCCTCGGTGGTTCAAAATGTCCCGCCTGTGGGCGTCGAGTTCGTAAGGGACAGGAAATATGTCCCCATTGTGGCGGATATTTGAGCTATGCTATGATAGATATCTGAATATGAGGGAAGAATGACACTTACAAGCAGAAAATGATGCGATTTAATAGAAAGTGTTATAAGAAGTCTAAGAAGGGCATGAAAGTAAAATATAGACTACATGAAAAAATATTAGCAAGAATATTAATTAAGTTTAGAGTTCAATTTTGGGCCTAGTAAAAATTTTTGCCAGCAGGGAATTTATCTGTTAATCTGCTCGAATTTGTATTAATTTAAAACTAATTCGCAATTGTTCACGTAAATTTGAGGACCGGATTTTGAGAACTCTAAACTCAAGCCACTAACAAATTAAATTAATTATTCAAAATTTACTATTTCTTCATATTTTGGTCATGTTGTGAGGTGAAAATGGGCAAAGACGTGAGAGGATTTACTTTTATTTTAGTAATATCAATATTAATCCTTGTTAGTTGTACTCAATATATGGCTACGCCCACCCCCCAACCTACGCTTCAACCGTCGCCGCCATCTCAATCGTGTAAAGTTGATAGAAAACCGACAGTACCAAAGAACACCGATGTGTCGATACCTGATGAAACAGGTCTGTTAATCATACTGGATATTACTGCTAGTACAAGAAATTGCAGCCCTGTTTCACGTGAGATATTGACCAGGTTTCCCATTTTCTCTTTAGCACTTTCAAAGAATTTTTCCAGTAATGATCGTCCTTATCCTCATATTGCTATCTCTACTTATGATGCAAATGGACTACATCCTGTTTTACCAATGGATGATCATTTAAACCAAAAAAATTCTCCTATGTCGTGGTATGAAGACATAACTAACATAGTCCCCGGCGATTTATCAGGAGAAAACTATGGGACAATTCTTGAATCAGGCCTGTCCGGTTTAAGTGAAACTGATTATAAAAAGCAAAGATTACTTATCATTACTGATGGAAGTTTTATTGGTAATTCAGTCCAATTATCTAACCAGATATCTGAAGGTGTGGATGATATCTCTGTTCAGCAAGAGGTAGATGTTCTTTTGTTGTGTCCAGCGCAGGTTAGTGATTTGACTGCTTGGGAAAATATTCATAATCTAGATGGAAAAATAAAAATCTATCGCACTGATGTAGCTGACTGGTTTCAAGTTCTTGTAAAGCAGGTGTTTGATGGCTTTCTTTTACCAGATGAACTTGATAATTTTATTCCTAGTGGACAAGTGTCAGCATCTTCAATGCCTGCTCTTGGTGTGCATCAATTACATTCAGTATCTCTTTATGAAGGTGCTGTTGAGCAAAACCCAGGAAAAAATTTTTTGACTGATGGCGAAATCCCGGTCTTGAAGTCGATTAATGTAAGGCATGATTTTTCCAAAGGTACTTGTGGCAGGGAAAAGAAAGTTAGAAACCTAACTCAAGGTGATTTATTTTATTGGTATTCGCCATTGACATCCCTCGCCCCAAACGTAGATATTAAAATTGCTTCTTTCCCTAACGATAATAGGTCTTTAAAAATTACAACTTTTTTTACCATTCCTCAAATGTCAAATGGTGAATTATTAGATGAGTTGCGGTGCATTCAGCCTGTTTTAATTGCTCAAAAAGGCAATGCACCCATTTCAGTGAAAAACGCTTCTGATGGAAGTGATGTATGGAGTATGGACACCTTAGGGCGTGTGAAGAGCGAATGGGTCTGGGATAAAGATACTCCCCCTGATACGTTGCAGTTTATTGTTCGGTATGCGGGTGAGGGAAATGAACTTATATTCGAGCAAACCCTGTTCCCCAAGCCTTTTGTACGCAAGGCTGCTACCACAAATAATGATGAATATTGGACTTTAGATATGGATGTTTGGTTTCCTTCTAATTTGATCAATACGGATCCGTTGAAGGCCTTGAGTGATGAGTATGAAAACACAAGCAAAGAGGCTGATTTTCCGATCGAATGTGCTGTTGAATCTAAAGATACAAATTTCTATCCCGGTGAATATTCTTCTGAACCATATACAGATTCAAAAGATGTCATTCATCCTATTGTTTATGAATGGACGGCGGCATCCAATGATCAGGATAATATGTGCAGGTTGCAGATAGATATCTTAAAGGATACTTTAGAAACATGTAAATATAATAAGTTTCAAGTCGTCTGGCCAGATACTTCTTGGGAATGTGCCTTAGACGATTCTTCTGATTCTCTTAAAGTAAGTTGTTCCTCGCTTCCATAGTCATCTTGCCTTGAGCAATGCTGTAAAGGATAAAACTTATGGATCTGCCTATTCCCAAATCTCGTTCTGGAATGTTTGCCAGCCTTGTTCTTGTGGCTTGTCTGTTTCTTTTCTATTATCAGACATTTTACGAATTTGCCCGGGGGGTTTATTTGAAGGAATATGTTCCTGTTGGGGTCGAAGCTAATACACTGCCAACAGGGATCAAGGTTGTTTTAAGGGTGCCAAAATATACATCTTCAGTTATTCCAGGATGGGTCTACGGTAGCGTTGAAAATAAATCCGATGAAATGAAAAAAATAAATTTATCTTTTATGCTCAAAGATGAGAATATTATATTGATTCCATCCAGTTATCAAGATGAAAATATTTTCCAGCGGGCAATCTCGAATTTGGAAATATTGCCGCACTCAACCACTTATTTTCGATTTCCGTGGTCAAGCAATATTGCAAATAATAATTCTGTTTTGTTATATGTTAATCAGAAAGAAGCTCGTTTGAACCGTTCTGTAGAGTCGATGATGGTAAGTTCTGTCAAAGCTCTTCGTCGCTCTGTGTTGGAAAATTTATTTATGCCACCATGGGCAAATACTCTTTTACCTGTATTAGCATTAGTTTTTTGCTATTTTGCGGAAAACGATGTCAAGCATGCTGATAAAACACCGTTGAGATTTAAGATATTATTCCCCATATTAATTTATGGCATCTGTGAATCTTTTTGCTTCTACTTCTTGGTTATGTGGTTCATGGGGCAGGGCGCTATGTGGGGCATAACAGGAATATTGGGATGGATTATTTTAATCGGTTATCATTCATTTTCTCAACAAACTGATGCTGACTACCAAGACGATTAGATCCTTCTTTTCAAAGGTGTATTATGAATATTGATTGGAAAATTGTCGTAATTTTTCTTGAGGTCGCAATTATAACTTTAGGTTTGTGGCTTTACCTTGGAAAACCAACATTTAAAGATACGTTGAAAATAATAAAGAATATTTTCTTTTCTGTTTTTCAGAAACATGAAAAAATTAATGGTAGTAAATCTCTTATAAAAAATCCTATACCGACCAGGCCTCAAGTTGAAATGGAAACAATTAACGAGAGACTGTCGAAAATTGAAACCAGTGTTTTTGAAATTAAGAATGTTTTGAATATCAGAATGGAAAAAGAAAAAACTAAATCTGTTTTTGATGATTTAACTCGAAAAAATGAAAAGAAGAACCTTTCTGATGCCGATAAAGCTTTAATTAATGTTGGATTTGATGACCTGAAAGAGCGATTTGCTGAAATTAGAGAAAGGTTGGAGAAAACCAGCCAGCCTTCTGAGTTAGTATTAAAAGCTGCTGACTCTTTAGACGCTGTAAAAACGATATTGGAAATTGTTCAAGCGTTAAAGACGACAGAACATGTGCAAGTTATGCGAGATAGTGACAAACAGTTTTTCAAGGAAAGCCTTTCCTGGTTTATAAATGATGTAAATGCTGCGATCCAGAATTTTTCGATTGGTGATGTTCAAATGGAGAAATTAAGCAAAACCTTAAACGCTCAATATGATCAATTTCTGCACAAGTTAAATGATGTTTTAAATAACCATAGCTATAAGGAATGTCCTAGTTGTCATAATGTGGCAGTCCCTAAGGATGCGCTAGTTTGCCCGTGGTGTAGGGAAGATTTTGAAAAGAAAACTATATCAGAATCAAAATGATTTCTTGTTCTGTTTGTGGTTATGATGTATTAGGTAATGCAAGCGAATGCCCCAATTGCGGAGCGGTGCTTGAAAAAATATCGCAGCTGATTCAAATACATGTTTGCTTGAATTGTGGAACTCAAAACCCGCCTGAGGCTCGATTCTGTCATCAATGCGGCAACACATTAACAAAACAAATCAATGAGGAATCATCCAGCTCTGTGGTGGCAGATGATTCTCCAGATGTTCAGTTATTTCAATCTAGAGTGAAACTGAAACTGAAACTGAAACTGAAACTGAAACTGAAACTGAAACTGAAACTGAAACTGAAAAAACTAATTTAGGGTTGTATCCAACTATATTCCCACTGGAACAAAAACAGGCTTCTGCTGTTCTTCCGCTCAGAAAAAAGATATTTCGGATTATCATTTTCTCCGGAGGAGTGGCAGGGCTGCTTTGTCTTTGCTTGATGGCTGTGATGGGGTATCGTTTTTTTAGCTTCCGAACGGCTGTTCCTGCGGGCAGTACAATGCCGGAAACAGTCGATACAACACAGCAGGTCGTTATACAATTAACACAGACAAAAGTTGTCATTCCGAAACAATTAACGGCTACGATTCAGCCGTCATTAACAAAAACACGAGTTCCAACCTTCACATTTACTCCTCGACCTACAGCCACGGCAACAAAGAGCCTTCCTTTCGGCAAGATTGTCTTCTCATGTCAGATGGATGGGGAAAACCACGATCAAATTTGTATTATCAATGCAGACGGCTCAGGTTGGCGGCAATTGACCGATAACGGTAAACATAACTGGTACGCTTCGATTTCCCCCGATGGGCAGAGTGTAGTGTATTCATCAAACATGACCGGAAACAATTATGAGATTTATGAAATTAGCGTTCGTGGCAGCAATCTTATCCAGCTGACTTCGCGTCTTGGCGGAAAGTTATACGCTCCCGAGGTTTCGCCGGACGGAAACAAAATAGTCTTTACGCATGACGATAATGGATTCCAAAGTATTTGGGTTATGGACCGTGATGGGTCAAATCCGCACCGTATCTCTCCTGACGACGGGTGGGATCCTTCCTGGTCGTCAGATGGGGGGCAAATCTTGTTTGCCTCTCTTACGCCCAATGGTTCTGTGCAATTATTTACGATGGATGGAAGCGGTTTGAACCAGAGACAGGTTACAAATATGAGCGGCTTGATTGGGCGCAGTGACATGTCGCCAACTGGAGAATATGTTGCCACTTATGCGGGGAAATATGGCTCTCGTTCAATTTACCTGATTCCGATGAATGGCGTGGAACCGACCAAATATTTTTTCGACCCCACATCTGCTGCCCCCAGTTTTTCTCCTGACGGACAATGGATGGTTTTCACTGGTTATTTGGACCATCCAAATGATTTTGACAGGGGATGTGAGATATATTTGGTTAAGTTGAAAGCCCCCGAGGCTGCTATCCGACTCACAGATAATAATTATTGTGATTGGCAGCCTCGCTGGGGACCATGATGAGCGACCTAAATGCGGCGTGATTAATGAAAATAACATCGTTGAGCTCCTGTCCTGTTTGTGGCGAGATGTTTGCTAATGAAATTCGCGAGTGCCCCAACTGCGGCGCTGTTCTTCCGGTACGCGCAGCTTTGGCAAAGAAAGTGCGCCGTCCTTGGTATTTACAAAAAAAACTCGCCAGGCGAATCTCTGTTGAAAAAACGCTCGAACGCGAGATAAAAAGTATCGGGAGAAATTTGGATGCACGTGATTTTCCAAAAGCGCTAAAAAGTATCAGGCGATACGCGAATCCACAAAATCATATAAACCGCAAAAAATATGGGGAAGTTTATTTGACTTGCTCGAAAAGAGCGCCGGGCTGCTTGGTCAATTGAAGAGTGCCCTTGACTCGGCTGCTACACAGCAGAATTCCTTGCCACAGCCGAAGGCTGCGCGTTCTCCTTCATTGGCTGGTAGATTGGCTGCGATCCCAGTTTTAATCCTGGCTGGGGTGGGGGTGTTGGGGCTGTTTAACTTGTTGCCTGCTAAGCCTGATTCAAATTCACCGGTAACTCAAGTTGTAACCATTGTGGCGACTGAGGTCACGCCTGATTTTTTGCCAACTGTTACACCGAGTGCGAAACCTTTATTTGATCCAATTCCAATTGGAAGCAATAATATAGACAAAGTACAGGACCTATTTCGCTGGTCAGCAGGGAAGATATTACAAGCCTCTCCTTTTCACCGGATGGGAACTTCGTCGCTTCCGGTGATGGCGCTGGAAAAATAAAAATCTGGAAATTATGGACAGATCAGCCTGTCTTTGAACTAAGCGGAACACATGTTGCGTTTTCGCCGGATGGCAAATGGATCGGAGTGGCAGGTCCTGATGGTTTGGAACTCTATAATGCCTCTGATGGTGTCTTGGTTCGTTCCTTTGATAAAGATCACCCATACTTCAGTGTTTTATTTTCGCCGGATAGTCAATTGATCGTGGGCGGGTCAGACATCAGAAAAATCTTTGTTTGGAGCGTCAATGATGGCGCTGAACAAAAATCCGGAGGAAGTATCAATGGGCCGATCCATAGCTTATCCTTCTCTCAGGATGGCCTTTTACTGGCCGCTGCTTCGAACGAAAGTACATATGTATGGAATTTACAAAAGCAAAAGATTCAGCGTAGTGTGGATTTTCCAAAACAAAAGCCTGTTTATTACAGTATTACCGTGGATGGTGATGGGGAATGGTTTGCCATGGGGCATGAAGACGGGCAAATATACATCTGGCGCATTAGCAATGGTGAACGTATGGCGGTTTTCAATGATATGAGCCGGTTTGTTCACGGGCTGCAATTTTTCCATGGTACCAATTCTCCTGAGATTTTGGTTTCAGGTGATGAGGTTAATTTTTCCTTTTGGATCATGGATGGACGTGAGACATCATTGCGCCGCTCAATTTATACATCCACCCCGATCCTAAGTCTGGCTATTGCCCCCGAAAATAAAGTTATTGCCACCGGCGGTAATGACGGAGTTATTCATCTTTGGGGCGTGATCCCTTGATAGGGATTGAATGCCTGGTTTCGATGTGAATTGTTCTTTGTAGAAATTAGCAGGCACGAGGCTTATGCCTAAAAGAAAACGGAATCTTCAGAATACGATGAAAAGGTCGCTGACGGACTGACCCTCCACAGTGACTAGGGGGCGCAATACACTTCACAGGCAATCATGTCCTTGTTTGTGAGTGTAACATCGCGCCTTCAATGTCGTACCGTGGCAATGTCAATTGACCGGTGGGGGCCTTCTTTTTTGTCTCGCTTTACGGATTCAGTATACAATACCTCGGAATTTTTTTTATTCATCTGGATGACCATCTTGCGTAGACTGCTTGCGAGAGCAAACGGTTCGCGCTTGTTTCTCTTGTAACCAATTCGCCGTAATCCATGTCTCCGTTATATTTTTTCATCATCTCGTCAAGCGTCTGTGCCACGTGGATTGCGGATGCGCGCACTGCGTATAAGGTTGCGATCACGAATAATGGATTGTCGCTTAAGCATGCGCGGCAGATCTCAAATAAATTAGGCAGTGACTTGTACACTTCCCATACTTCGCCCTTGGGGCCGCGCCCGAATTTGGGCGGGTCAAGGATGATGCCGTCATATTTCATACCGCGCTTTTCTTCGCGCTGCATATATTTGACCGCATCTTCCACGATCCAGCGGATGGGCTTATCACCTAGTCCGGATAATGCCTGGTTTTCACGCGCCCAGCCAACGGATTTTTTGGATGCGTCTACGTGCGTGACCTGAGCTCCCGCCGCCGCCGCCGCTAGAGATGCCAGTCCCGTATAGCCAAATAGGTTGAGAACTTTTACGGGGCGATTCTCTTTTTGGACGAGATCAGACATAAAGTCCCAGTGAGATGCGACTTCAGGGAATACTCCAAGGTGGCGACCTGGAGTCGTCATCACTGAGAATTTTAATTCCCTCACCCCTTGCCCATCTCCCTTGGAGAGAGTGGTCGGGGAGAGGGCGAGCGGATATTTCATTTCCCATTTTTCTGGTAGTTTCTTTTTCTCAACCCAGTGCCCGCCACTTTCTTCGGCCGTGGGTTGGAAGACCGCGTGGGCATCACTCCATGTGGACGCTGGCAATGCGCGCGCCCACATGGCTTGTGATTCAGGACGGGCAAAAATATATTTTCCAAAGCGTTCCAGCTTTAAGCCGTCGCCTGAATCGATTAATTCATAATCCTGCCAGCGTGCAGCTTCGAGCAATGTAAAGTTGGGGAAATGATTCATAAAGTGCACCTTTTAAACAGTACGAAATGACCAGGTGGATTCCTTGATTTTTATCTTTTAAGTTGTATAATGTGGTAAGAAGTGGTAAGAAGTGGTAGACAGGCGCCGAATAATCGGCGTCTGATTGTATTAAAAGGATAATTAGCACAAATGTTCATTGGCCAGTTCCAACACAATCTCGATGATAAAGGGCGCTTGATGATACCGTCGCGCTTTCGTGATCTGTTGGCAGGCGGCGCATACATTACACAAGGCTTTGATAAATGCCTCATGGTGATGACAGAAACTTATTTTACACAGGTCTATGAGCGTATTGAGGCCATGAACCTTGCGGATGCGAATGCACGTTCTTTGCGCCGCTTGCTTTTATCCAATGCCTATCCTGTTGAAGTGGATAAGATCGGGCGCATCCTTGTTCCGCTGAACTTGCGGACCTTCCTTCAAATAGAAGGTGAGGCCATTGTAGCAGGGCAGGGCGCATACTTTGAAGTCTGGAAGCCTGCCGATTGGAATGTGCAAATGGCGCAGCTTCAGGATACAGAAGCCAACTCTCAACGCTTCGCTGCACTGGATCTTTCGAAATCCATCGGCTAGTTAACTAGCGAATTCGCTGATCATGCCGCACAAACCTGTACTTTACAAAGAGATTATACACGCACTGCAACCCAAAAGCGGTGGTCGTTATGTAGATGGCACTCTGGGCGCGGGCGGTCACGCTCGCGGGATCTTGGAGGCCTGTTCGCCAGATGGGCATTTGTTGGGTCTGGACGTTGACCCGCAAGCGCTTGCGCTTTCTCGTGAGACCTTGGCTCCTTACGCCGAAGGCGGACGTACACATCTCGAGCAGGCCTCCTACATCACCATCACAAAACAACTCGCCGCATTGAAATGGGATTTCGTCGACGGTATCGTGCTTGACCTTGGCGCATCCTCCATGCAGTTCGATAATGCCGAACGCGGATTTTCGTTCATGCAGGATGGTCCGCTCGATATGCGCTTTGGTTCGAATGCATTTCAAAGCGCAGAGGATATCGTCAATACCTATGATGAGCGCGACCTGGCAGACTTGATCTTTCGTTATGGCGAAGACCGCGATGCGAGAAGGATCGCGAAAGCCATTGTCATGAGCAGACCGCTTCACTCTACCCGTGAACTGGTTGCTGTGATTGAGAAAGCGTCTCCCCGAAGAGGGGACCGCACACACCCGGCGACGCAAACTTTCCAGGCGTTGCGTATCGCTGTCAACGAGGAACTGGCATCCGTGGAGAGTGTGCTTCCGCAAGCCGTGGCAGGTTTACGGTCAGGCGGCAGACTCGCAGTGATCTCCTTCCACTCCTTGGAAGACCGCATCGTCAAGGAGTATTTTAGAGAGCAAAGCAAGGCGCTTGTCAACCCGCCTTACGAAAGAATTTATGAAGTGGAACGCAAGGCTATTATAGAAATTATCAACAAGAAACCAATCATGGCCTCTGATGAAGAGGTACAAGATAATCCGAGAGCACGCAGCGCAAAACTAAGAGTGATAGAAAAACTATGAACATACAAAACGTAAATCATCTTGTCCATGCATATAAAGTCGCACCCTGGCGCGTCCAGCGTCAGTGGATCGGCGCAGCACTGCTTGCGGTTGTGGCGCTTGTGATGGTTGCAACTCTATACCTTGATGTTACTTCGCAGGCGGCTATTGCCGGGCGCGAGATCCAGGTCTTGACCGCCCAGATCGCTGAAGGACAACGAATAAGCGCAGATTTGCAAACGCAGCTTGCTTCACTCACTTCGGCAAGTATCATGGAACAACGCGCGCTCGATCTTGGTTTCCGCCCCATGAAATCTTCTGATGCGGAATATCTTGTTGTGCCGGGATACTATGAACCCAAGCCTGAAATTCTTTCTTCTGCATCGCGTCCTCAATTAAGTGCTCTGACCATTCCTCCGGAATATAACGAGTCATTATTGGATTGGGTGGATGAAAAGATCGCGACATCTTCAAGAGGCAGAAAATGAGACAGCAATATGCGCGCAGAACCCAGCTTGTCATGGTGTTGATCAGCCTGATCTCACTTGGTATTATCGTGCAAATGGTGCGTATTCAAACCAGTCCGGCTGCAGCCATCTTAAAACAACGCGGTGATGAATTCCAAACCGAATGGCGTACTTTCTTTCCTGACCGCGGTGAGATCTATGACCGTACCGGTCATCTGTTGGCAGGGAATAAATCGGCTTATGAGATAGGGGTAAATTTGAATATTGTGAAAGATCCCGAGGCAATACTTGCCGCCGCCGCAAGTGTCGATCTTGATATGGATTATGCCGAAGCCTTGGATGCCATTCAAAACCCGCCCGAGAACCGCACTTTTGTTGTCATAGCGGATTATGTTGATCAGGAAAAAGGCTTGAAGCTCCAGGCGCTGAAAGATGCTGATGATGGCAGGTTCGGCGATTTAACAGGTTTGGAATTTAATTTGCATCCCATGCGTAGTTATCCCGAGAAGGATCTGGCTTCAAATATTATCGGTTTTGTCAGCCATGGCAGACGTGGCTATTTTGGTATTGAAGAGAAATATGATATTTTACTGGCAGGTGCCCCGGTTCAAATGCTTGTTCCAGTAGACCCAAATCTGGCCTCAGATATTGAGCATGTGCCGGATGGCACCACCCTCATCCTTACGATCAACCGTGATTTGCAGGCAGCTGCCGAGGACATATTGGATGAATCCCTTGACAAATATGGCGCGCAGAACGGGACGATCGCCATCATGGATCCGCAGAACGGCGAGCTGCTTGCAATCGCCTCGCATGAACGAATGGATCTAAATGAATTTTGGAATTACGGCTCGATCTTTGATAATGCCAGTGATTACAGCCGCGCCATTTCCACACCGTATGAACCTGGTTCTGTTCTCAAGATTCTCACCATGGCCGCCGCGTTGGACAGCGGGACAGTCACCCCTGGAACGACATATCTTGATACTGGTTCCATCATGGTTGGGGGGGCGGTCATTCGTAACTGGGACCAGGGAGCGTGGGGTGTTCAGGATATGACCGGTTGTTTACAGCACTCGCTCAATGTGTGCATGGCTACACTTTCCACATCCATGGGTGCAGGGACTTTTTACAATTACATGGACAAGTTTGGACTCGGTCACCTGACCGGTGTGGATTTGGCTGGAGAAGCCGCGGGCAGGCTTAAATTCCCGGGTGATACAGATTGGTATTTGGTTGATCTTGGCACGAATTCTTTTGGTCAGGGTGTTGCCGCCACGCCCATTCAGATCATGATGGCTGCTTCGGCCATCGCCAATGACGGACGTACCGTCACGCCGCACGCTGTATACGCGATGGTCCGGGATGGCCGCCAATACAATGTCCCCGCCCAGTTTGCGGGTTCTCCGATCTCTGAACAAACAGCAGATACACTTTCTGAAATGCTCGCAGTCTCGGTTTCGTCAGAAGGTTCGCTAGCGCAAGTGCCAGGCTATCGATTGGCAGGCAAGACCGGCACCGCGCAAATTCCTGTTAACGGTTTTTATGATGACGAAGCGACCAATGCATCATTCATAGGCTGGGGGCCGGTCGACGATCCGAAGTTCATGATCTATGTCTGGCTTGAACGACCGGAAGTATCCACTTGGGGTTCTGAAACCGCTGCGCCTGTTTTTGCTGAAATGGCTGAGAAGACCATCATCCTCTTGGATATTCCTCCCGACAACATCAGACAACAATTCGCTGTAAAATAAGATGCTCATATTAGCAGACGCCCTCGAAGCCATTACCCGCAACGCAGCTCGCTGTACGAACGCGAATGCGATCATTACTGAAGCGGCTATTGACTCGCGTCTGGTAATTCCTGGTTCGCTCTTTGTCGCCATCCCAGGTGAAAAAGTGGATGGACATGATTTTATTTCAGAAGCATTTAATAGGGGGGCGTCTTTTGCTTTAACCCAAAAAGAAGTACCCGCCTCATTGCGGACCCTTGACCTGCGCGGCGGTCAAGCGGTGGAACCTACCTTTGACTTTACCCCGCCTCTCTGCTTGCGTGTAGATAATACCATCTCCGCATTACAGCAGATCGCGCGCTTTTGGCGACGCAAATTGGATTTGCGTGTGGTTGGTGTAACCGGCAGCGTGGGCAAATCCACTTCCAAAGAAATGATCGCTGAGGTACTTGGAACGAAGTATCGCACGCTAAAAAGCCCCGGGAATTTAAATAATGAAATTGGATTGCCGCTCACGATCTTAAGGCTTGGGCGCGGCTATCAACGCGCCGTGCTGGAAATGGGGTTTTACGTGCCCGGCGAGATCCAATTCCTTTGTGATATTGCCCTGCCTCAAATTGGCGTTGTAACGAATGTTGGCACTGTCCATGCAGAGCGCGCAGGTTCACAGGAAGCGATCGCGCGCGGAAAGAGTGAATTAGTCCAGGCGCTTCCATCTGACGGAGTGGCTATCCTTAACTTTGATGACCCCTGGGTTCGCAAGATGGAGGAGAAAGCCAAAGCCCGAGTCTTCTTTTACGGGCTTTCCCCTGAATCCCACCTATGGGCTGACCAGATCCAAGGGCTCGGGCTGGATGGCATTCGCTTCCGCCTGCATTACAAAGGCGAGACGATCCATACTCGTGTTCCCATGATCGGACGCCATTCTGTCCATACCGCTTTACGAGCTGCCGCTGTTGGTTTGAATGATGGATTGAATTGGCAGGAGATATTCGAAGGTTTTGCTCAGGGACAGTCTCAGCTCCGTCTCGTTGCTGTGCGCAGCAAGACCGGAGCTTTAATTCTGGATGATACCTATAATGCATCACCGGAATCCATGCTGGCAGCTCTAAACCTGCTGGATGAAATGGATGGCATCAAATATGCTGTTCTAGGTGACATGCTTGAACTCGGTCCTTATGAAAAACAAGGACATGAGATGGTGGGGCTGCGTGCTGCACAGGTGGCAAAGACCCTGCTTACACTGGGACCGCGCGCCCATCTGATCGCAGAATCGGCCCGCCGCGCAGGTATGAAAGCTGCCAATATTATCGAGTTTGAGGAAGCGGAGCCGATCGTGGATTGGTTAAGCAAGCACCTGACATCGAAAGATGCCGTCCTGATCAAGGGGTCGCATGGGCTGCGTATGGACCGCATCACGGCCGCCCTCGAGGTGCAATCATGAGACAGATCGCGCTTTCCCTTAGTTTGGCCGGACTCGCGTTTGTGATGACCGCCATCTGGGGCGGACCGTTGCTTCGTATTTTGCGTCATTACAAGATCGGCAAGATCATTCGCGTGGAAGAGCCGGGCCATCATGGCGTGAAAATGGGAACACCCACCATGGGCGGTGTTCTGTTCATTTTTCCAGTATTGTTGTTTAGTGGTTTATTAAACGCGGTCGCTTTAATTGGCGTCAGTATCACAGCGAACGGGGTTGGGCGTTCAGTGCTTGTGCCGATGGCTGCCATGGTCGGATATGCCATTCTTGGGGCAGTCGATGATTGGGAAGGGATTCGCGGCAAGCGCAAAGGCGACGGCATGCGCGCGCGTACAAAATTTTTCTTCCAGGTGATCCTGGCGCTTGTGGTTGCTTATGTATTGAAATACCAAATGGATGTGCCGGATCTGTATTTGCCCGGATTATTCTTTGAGATCGAACTAGGCTGGTGGTATGTGCCGATCGCGGCATTTATCATTGTAGCCGAATCCAACGCGATGAACTTCACTGACGGGCTTGACGGCCTGGCCGGCTTGATCGCTGCGACAGCTTTTGCAGCTTTTGGAGGGATCGCCATCATGCAAGACCAGGTCTATGTGGCGCGGTTTTGTTTTATTCTGGTTGGAGCATTATTTGGTTTCTTATGGTTCAACGTGCATCCGGCTGAACTATTCATGGGCGATACCGGTTCCCTTCCATTGGGGGCGGTGCTGGCTGTGGTCGCGCTGATGACCGGCCAATGGCCGATGCTGCTGATCATTGCCGTTATCCCGCTGGCGGAAATGGTTAGTGATGTGATCCAGATCGTTTATTTCAAATGGACGAAAGGAAAGCGCTTTTTCAAGATGGCGCCCATTCATTTACATTTTGAATTACTCGGCTGGAGCGAAACCCAGGTTGTACAGCGCTTTTGGTTGATCGGATTGATGGCGGCTTTAATTGGAATTGGACTTTCGCAAGTGTAGCTATTATGACAAATTGGAACGGAACTCACACACTCATCCTCGGCGCAGCAAGACAGGGAATTGCCCTGGCCCGCTGGCTCGCTCGTCACGGTTCATCCGTGACTTTGAGTGACTCGCGGTCCGCGAATGAACTTGCTTCCGCGCGTGCCGCTCTCGCAGATACGAGCGTGGAATGGGCAGTGGGTGGGCATCCCCTGGAATTATTGGACCAGGCTGATGCGCTTTTCCTTTCGGGCGGCGTCCCGTTAACACTGCCCATTGTTCAGGAAGCAGTGAAACGCGGAATTCCGCTCTCGAATGACACACAGGTCTTCATGGAAGTTGTGCCGTGCAAAACAATCGGCATCACCGGCTCGGCAGGAAAGACAACGACCACAACCCTGGTCGGTGAAATGGCGAAACTTTCAATTCAAAATACAGAATCCGGTTCCCGGAATTCGGTCTATGTTGGAGGCAATATCGGCGACCCGCTCATTAATTATGTGGATGAAATGAAGGCGGACGATCTGGCGATCCTGGAACTTTCCTCTTTTCAATTGGAACAGATGACCATTTCGCCGAATATCTCTGCGATCTTGAACATCACCCCCAATCATCTGGATCGTCACGGCACAATGGAAGCATATACAAATGCTAAAGCCCGCATTTTGGAATTCCAGACTGGAAAAGATACTGCCATTCTCAGTCATGATGATAAAGGTGCATGGAGTTTGCGCAATAAAATAAAAGGCAGACTTTTAACGTTTAGTTTGCATGATCTGGATGAAGGTTTGAATGGCGCGTACCACCATGATGGATTATTGAATCTGCGCGATGGCAATGCGTATCTGCCTTTGATCTTGCGCGAGAATATCCAGTTGCGTGGCGACCATAATGTAGCAAATGTGCTCGCGGCCTTTACCATCGGTCACGCGGCTGGATTTAAACTTGATGACATGCTCGAAGCGGTTGAAGAATTCCGCGGTGTGCCGCATCGGCTTGAACTGGTACGTGAATTGCATGGTGTGCGCTGGTATAACGACTCGATTGCGACTGCGCCGGAACGAAGTATGGCAGCCATCCATGCCTTTGATGAGCCGATCGTATTATTGCTTGGCGGGCGTGATAAGAATTTACCCTGGCTGGATATCGCCGAGTTGATCTGCCAGCGGGTGGATCATGTGGTGGTCTTTGGCGAGGCGGCGGAATTGATTCAGAAAGCCATAACAAGTGTCAGTGAAGTTCGAAGCGTTGACCTTCATCGCGTGAATGATCTTAAAGAGGCAGTGATCAAAGCCGCGGAAATCGCCTCGGCAGGTGATGTCGTCCTGCTTTCACCGGGCGGTACAAGTTATGACGCGTTCAAGGATTTTGCAGAGAGAGGAGATTATTTTATAAAATGGGTACAGGAACTTTCGTAAACGAACGGCCTTTAAACCGCCCCAGATTTACAGGCGGCTTCGATATGCCATTGCTTGTCGCTCTGGCTATATTGATCGTGTTTGGCTTGGTGATGCTCTTCTCTGCTTCGTACGATTTTTCAGGCAAAGTATATGGCGACCCAATGTATATGTTTAACCGCCAATTAATGTGGCTTGGAGTTGGGATGGTGATATTTACCATTCTTGCTTTTTCTGATTACCACTATTGGCGTAAACTGGTTGTGCCAGCCATGGTGGTCTCTGTTATTTTGCTGATCGCCGTCCTGTTTGTGGAAGGTGAAGGCCCGAAACGTGGTCTTTTCAATGGTTCTGTACAGCCTTCGGAACTGGCCAAGCTGGTATCCGTCCTTTATCTAGGGGTTTGGTTGAATGCGAAGAAACAGGACTTGCAGGATGTTTCCTTTGGATTAATTCCCCTGGGTGTGATTCTTGGTTTTGTCGGCGGGTTGATCGGATTGGAACCTGATTTCAGCGCTGCCGTAACCATTTTGATTCTTGGCGGTCTGCTGTTCTTTCTTGCAGGCGGAGACATAAAACAAATTAGCATCCTGCTCGTCGTGGCGATAATTGCCGCTGTTTTAGTTTCAGTATTTACGGCCACGGGTCGTGATCGCATGATCCCATTTATTGCCGGACTAAAAAACCCATTGGATTCTTCAGATCATGTGCGGGCTTCGCTTGGGGCGATCGCCAACGGTGGGTGGTTTGGTACAGGACTTGGATTGTCACGCAGCAAATATTTGCAGTTGCCGCTCCCTCCAAGGGACAGCATTTTTGCAGTCATTGCTGAGGAACTTGGATTGGTGGGTTCAATCGCCCTGATCGCTTTATATGGATTTATCTTTTGGCGTGGATTTGTTGTTGCGCGTCGCGCCCCGGACATGCTTGGTACTTTGTTGGCTTCAGGGCTGGTAACCTGGATTGCTTTTGAAGCCCTGTCTAACATCGCTGTGATGGTGGGGCTCATGCCCTTCACTGGAAACTCACTGCCATTCGTTAGTTCTGGCGGATCAAATCTTGTGATCATGTTGAGCGCATTTGGCATGGTTTCGAATATTTCCCGACAAACCGGCGAAGGTACGATCACGGATGAAGAATGGAGGTCTTATAGTGCGGTTGCTAATTTGCGCTGGGGGGACGGGCGGCGGAGTGTATCCCGCGCTCGCCGTACACAGCGCGCTGACCAGTCAAAACCCCGGCTTTGAAACTTTGTGGGTTGGTGGTGAAGGCGGTATGGAGCAGGAACTCGTGAATCGCGCGGGTATCCCTTATCGTTCCATTCCTGCGGCGGGCGTGCATGGCGTTGGCTTGCGGGCATTGCCTGGCAATCTATTAAAACTTGCGCGTGGTGTAACAGCTTCACGCCAAATTTTACGCGAGTTCAAACCGGATGTGCTTTTCTTTACCGGCGGCTTTGTTGCCGCTCCCATGGCTTTTGCTGGTCGAAATATTCCAACCGTATTATATGTGCCTGATATTGAGCCTGGTCTCGCGCTCAAATTCCTTTCCCGTTTTGCTGATGTCATCACCGTGACTGCGACGGCTTCAAAGAAATATTTCCCGCGCCTGAAAGAAATTATTCCCACGGGCTACCCGCTTCGCCCTGACCTCGTAAACTGGTCCCGCGCAAAAGCGATCCAGCACCTAGGATTGGATGCTGTGCAAACAAAGCCCACCCTGCTCATCACCGGCGGAAGCAAGGGCGCGCGTTCGATCAATATGGCGGTTCTGAACCATCTCAACGAACTTCTGAACATCGCGCAGATCATTCACATCACAGGTTCATTGGATTGGTCCCTTGTTGAAAGATCTGCGCAGGAATTGCCTGTGCATTTACGCTCCAGTTACCATGCCATGCCCTATTTGCATGAGATGGGCGCTGCATTAGCCGCCGCAGATCTGGTCGTATCGCGGGCGGGCGCTTCCACACTGGGAGAATATCCGCTCTTTGGTTTACCTGCTGTGCTGATCCCATATCCTTATGCATGGCGATATCAAAAAGTGAACGCAGATTTTCTTGCCGAACAAAATGCGGTGGTCATCTTGCAGGATGAGTTATTGGAAGATAAACTTCTGAACACGGTAAAAGACTTGTTACTTAATGATAAGAAAAAACTTGAAAGCATGCGTGCCGCGATGAAAAAAATGGCGCACCCCAATGCGGCAGATATTATCGCCAGCCAGTTGGTTAAACTGGCAGGAGAGCAACCCTTATGATGAGCATTGTTTATATCTTCTGGATGTATGTCGTTCTATTTGCCGTGATCGGTGCGATGCGCGGCTGGGCGAAGGAGCTGCTTGTCGCTTTCAGCGTGATCACCGCGCTGGCAGTCAATTTGCTTTTGGAAAAATATATTCCGCTTGTACGCGACCTGGAAGACGCCAGCAGTTCAGTTTTTTGGATTCGCACCATCATCCTTCTGGCGCTCGTTTACTTTGGATATCAAACCGTAGCCATTGCGCGTTTCGCATCCAAGGCTGCCCGCGAGCGCTTGCAGGATTCCCTGTTCGGCGCAGTGCTGGGCGGCATTAATGGTTATTTTGTTGCGGGAACGGTTCTTTTCTACAACCATGTCGCGGGTTACCCTTATAAGAATATCATCAGTCCGGCAACTGATCCGGCGGTGATTCAGGCCGTGGACTTAATGATGAAATATATGCCGCCGCGTTTGTTGGGCGAGCCCGGTATTTATTTTGCCGTCATTATCGTTTTGATCTTTATTATCGTGGTCTATATCTAGGATAAATTTGGAGCGCGACATCTTGTTGTCGCACACAAGAAAACAACTATGAAACGGGTTCACTTTATTGGCATTGGTGGTTCAGGGCTTTCTGCGATCGCGCGCCTGCTAAAAGAGAATGGATATGTCGTGACAGGTTCAGATCGCGCGCTTTCGCAATTCGCGCTGGAACTTCAAAATGCCGGCGTTGAAATTTATATTGGACATCACCCCCGTAATATAACCGGCGCAGACCTGGTGATTCGTTCTTCTGCCATTGCAGATGACAATCCCGAGGTGGAAGCTGCCAAACTTGTGGGCATTCCAGTTTACAAACGCGCAGATTTCCTCGGTCAGTTAATGGCTGATAAAACAGGCATTGCGGTGGCTGGCACACACGGTAAAACGACAACGACCGCCATGATCGCATGGACTCTGTATGCCATGGGGCGCGATCCTTCCTTTATTGTTGGCGGTGTATTGAATAATTTGAAGGTCAATGCCCGTGCTGGAACAGGTGACCCTTTTGTGATCGAAGCGGATGAATATGACCGCATGTTCCTGGGGCTCAAGCCGCGCATTGAAGTTGTGACCAATCTTGAGCACGATCATCCGGATTGCTATCCAACCTATGAAGATATGTTTTCGGCTTTCAAAAGTTTTGTGGATTTGCTTCCGCCTGACGGCACGTTGATCGCGTGCGCGGATGATGAGGGCTCGGTAACCTTGTTAAGTCACGCCCGTCGTAAGGGGTTGAACGTGGTTTCTTACAGTTTGCAGAGCGAGATGACCATCAACAGTCCGCAATGGATGCAGGCGCGCACTTTAAAGCCCAACCACCGCGGTGGATATGATTTTTCAGCCATGACGAATTTGGGACCTTCAGCCGCGTCTGTTTTGCAAGTCTCATTGCAAGTGCCGGGCGAACATAATGTGCGAAACGCGCTCGCGACGCTGTCTGTGGTGGCTATGCTGGGATTGTCGCTTCAAAGAGCCGCCGAGGTGCTGGGCGAATTTAGCGGTACGGGCCGCCGCTTTGAAGTGCGTGGTGAGCGAAAAGGCGTAACCGTTATTGATGATTATGCCCATCACCCCACCGAGATCCGCGCAACACTGGCCGGTGCAAAGGCGCGTTATCCCGGACGGCGGATCTGGGCAGTTTGGCAGCCTCACACTTACTCGCGCACACAAATTCTATTCTTTGAATTTTCGCGCGCGTTTGCTGATGCCAATGAAGTATTGGTGACTGATATCTACGCTTCGCGTGAAGCAAAACAGGATTTTTCATCCGCTGAAGTTGTAAGCTCAATGCCGCATCCCTCTGCGCGGTTTAGCGGGTCGCTTGAAAATACCACCAAAACCCTGCTTAAGAATCTTCGTTCAGGGGATGTGCTGTTGGTGCTTTCTGCAGGTGACGCAGACCAGATCAGCACGAATGTATTAAGGGATCTGTGAGGTTGGGAATGGTTGCAGGAAAGAAAGCACAATCGCCCAAACCTGATGAAGTGATCGCGCTGCCGCCATTGAGAATGACCCTGGCGCATGCCGGGGATGACCAGGTGAATAAAAAAGCCCTGGCTGCGGCCATCAGGAAGTTTTTACCACAAGAGGAACACGCAGGACTGCATGAAGTTATGAGGCTTATAGAATTTTTGGAAAATAACCGTAGGAACAAATGATCATGACGACGCCCGCAAGACCCGTTGATGTATTACGCCTTTATTTTGGCGAGAGTGTGCAGGAGCATGTTGCCCTTGCGCCGTATACATCTGCGCGCATCGGAGGCCCGGCGGATGTTTTTGTGGTGGTCAAAAGTGCCAGTGAGTTAATGGGTGTAATGCGGGTTATCTGGGAGCAGGCTGTGCCGTATACTATTCTTGGCGGCGGCTCGAATGTGCTTGTCAGTGATAAAGGGGTGCGCGGGGTGGTGGTTCTGGATCGGGCGAAGGAAGTGCGCTTCGAAAACAGCGACCAGCCCACAGTCTGGTGTGAAGCGGGCGTCATCTTTAGCAATCTGGCAAATCGCTGCGCGTCCAAAGGATTGGCAGGCTTGGAGTGGGCGGCGACTGTCCCCGGCACGGTGGGTGGCGCGGTCTATGGAAATGTGGGTGCGTTTGGCAGTGACATGTCTGAGAATTTAATTTGGGCGGATGTCCTGACGAGAGATGGGGAAAAAAGAATCTCTGTTGAAGACATGCAGTATGGATACCGCACGAGTATTTTGAAACATGGTGATAAAGACTCGATCATTCTCTCGGCTTTGTTGAGATTAAAAAATGCGGACAAAGAAGAAGTGTCTGCTAAAATCAATAAATTAAGTGAGCGCCGAAAAGCCACGCAGCCTCCCGGGGCAAGCATGGGTTCCATGTTCAAAAATCCCGCGGGCGATCATGCGGGGCGTCTGATCGAAGCCGCGGGTTTGAAAGGTACGCGCATCGGCAATGTTGAGATCAGCAGGATTCATGGAAATTTCTTTGTCAACCACGGCGAGACCCGCGCAAGTGATGTTTGTGCCTTGATCCGTTTGACACGCGAAACAGTCGCGCAGAAATTTGGCATTGATCTTGATCTGGAAATTGAACTAATTGGAGATTGGAGTTGAACGAATAAAGTTCAACTTTGAAACAATATGAAAAAACTTCGAGTTGCAGTTTTGTTTGGAGGAAGGTCCGGCGAACATGATGTTTCGTTGATGTCTGCGCGTTCCATGCTCGCGGCGCTTGATCCTGAAAAATATGAAGTGACTCAGGTTGGCATTACACTGGATGGTGAATGGCTGAATGGTGAAAATACGCTGGAGTCTTTTTCACAAAGAAATATAGAAGACCTAAATCGGGTAGTTCTTCCAGGCGAACCGTCACATTCCGCTCTCTATGTTTTACGCAGCATGAATGGCCATGAAATACTCGAAAAACTCGCAGACATTGATGTATTCTTCCCTGTCCTGCATGGACCGTTCGGTGAAGATGGCACGCTGCAAGGTTTACTTGAACTGGCGGATGTAGCGTATGTCGGGGCGGGGGTGGCTGGGTCCTCTGTCGGCATGGATAAGGGCATCTTCAAGGATGTCATGCGCGCGAATGGGATCCCGATCGTGGACTCAATCCTTGTTTTGCGCGGCGATATTGAAAACGATATTAATGCTGTGATCGCGCAGGTTGAAAAAATGGGCGCATATCCGTTCTTTGCGAAACCTGCCAATCTTGGTTCTTCTGTTGGTATCAGCAAATGTGATTCCCGCTCGGACCTTGGCGAAGGCTTGATGGAGGCCGCGCGTTACGACCGGCGGATTATTGTTGAACGGGGTGTCGGTCAGGTGCGCGAGATCGAAGTGAGCGTGCTGGGCAATGAAGATCCGCAGACTTCGGTATGCGGCGAAGTTATGCCAAGCCGCGAGTTTTATTCGTATGAATCAAAATATGTAGACGGTACTTCGGGGCTCGTCATCCCCGCGCAATTACCTGCGGAAGTGAGCGATCAGGTCCGAGCCTATGCCGTGCGGGCTTACAAAGCTATTGACTGTGCTGGAATGGCGCGCGCTGATTTCTTCCTTGAAAACGATACAAATAAAATTTACTTAAATGAATTGAACACAATACCGGGCTTTACATCGATCAGCATGTATCCAAAATTATGGCAGGCCAGCGGCCTGACCTACGCCCAGCTTGTGGACCGTTTGATCGAGCTTGCGCTTGAGCGTAAAGCTCAACGAGATCATACCGAGCATCGGAGGCAGGCATGAGTGAGAAACGAGAAACTTCCCGATCCGAGATTGCGCGCCAGCGTCGTGCTGACCGTGCGCGGAACGAGATACAACAGACCGGCAGGCGTGCATCAAAACCCGTCATGCCTGTTACATCGCGCGTCACACAATCGTATGTCGTGACCAAACCCCGTCGCGCGGCACAGAAAAACCGCCGCTTCACCTCCGCGATCGGTGTGCCGGACGGGCTGCTATCTCGCGGCAGTCTGCGCCTGCCCCGCGTGCAGGCGGGCTGGCGCCTGACTTCCTCCTTGGTCGCGGTTTCACTTGCTGTTCTAATTTATCTTGTCTTGACTCTTCCATTTTTTCACGTTCCTGCAGCTACCGTGCTTGGCAATGATCGCATAAGCGGCGAAGATATCAATGCAGTGCTTGGTGTGACGGGCCAGTCAATTTTTACGATCAAACCAGAGGATTTGGCGGTCCGCTTGCGTATGAATTATCCCGATTTGGCATCGGTCGAGGTAAAAGCTTATTTGCCGAACCATGTTTACGTCACAGTGAGCGAGCGTCAGCCGCTGATTTTGTGGCAGCAGGATGACGCTTACACATGGGTCGATTCAATGGGCGTGGCGTTTCATCCGCGTGGATCGGCCGATGGCCTTGTATCAGTGATCGGCCTGAGTATTCCGCCGTCGGGCGCGGCTGCGATGAGTGATCCGCTGGTGCCGCCGGCTTTTATGCAAAAAGAACTGGTGGATGCGATCCTCGCTCTCGCGCCGGCTGTGCCTGCTGACTCGACGATGATCTATGACTCAAGCGATGGACTTGGATGGAAAGACAGCCGCGGATGGACTGTGTTCTTTGGCACAGGCACCGATACCATGGCTTTGAAAATACAGGTATATCAAACATTGGCTAACTCGCTGGTGGAACGCGGTACGATACCGCAGTTTATTAGTGTGCAATATCCTGAAGCGCCCTATTACCGTATGAATGATGATCAATCTTCAGAAACAAGAACAGATGATGGACAATAACATGGATGAGATCGTAGTTGGTATTGATGTAGGCACTACAAAGGTCTGCACCCTGGTTGGACGGGTGGAGGATGAAAAGACCATTCGTATCCTGGGTGTTGGTATTGAACCTTCTGATGGGATCCGTAAAGGCATTATCGTCGATCTTCCCGCGGCTTCACAGGCGATCAAACGCTCGGTGGAAAAGGCAGAGAGTACCTCCGGGATGGAGATCACGGCCGGGTTGGTCAGCCTCGCAGGGGCGCATGTATCTTCCGTCAACAGCCGCGGCGCGACCGGCATTCCCGGCGGGATCATAGATGCGGTGGATATTTCGCGCGCGCTTGAACAGGCACAGGCCGTTGCCATCCCGCATGACCGCGAGATCGTGCATATTATTCAGCGCGGCATGACCGTTGACGGGCAGGAAGGCGTTCGCACACCCATTGGAATGCATGGCTATAAACTCGAAGTGGAAACTCACATTATCACTGCGGCCGCCGCGACGGTGGACAACCTCCGTCAATGTGTTGGCGCAGCGGGTGTTGAAATTCAGCAATTTGTTTTGAATCCGCTTGCCTCTGCGGAAGTTGTGTTGACCGAGCATGAACGTCAAATGGGTGTCGCAGTCTGCGATATTGGCGGCGGGACGACCGATCTCGCCATTTATGTGGACGGAGATGTCTGGCATACCATGGTGCTGGCTGTCGGCGGTAATCATGTCACACAGGATATCGCGCATGGACTACGCCTGCCCATCTCTCAGGCTGAGGAAGTTAAAAAACAGCAGGGCTATGCCATTCGATCTGAAGTTGGGCTCGAGGAGTATTTTTCCATCCGCCCCTTTGGCGAAGATCATGATGTACAGATCAACCGTCAGGACCTCGCGCACATCATTGAGGCCCGGATCGAAGAAACGTTCCGTCTGATCATGCAGGAAGTGAAGCGTTCAGGCTATGATGGCCTGCTTCCCGCAGGTGTGGTGTTAACGGGTGGCACTTCAGCTTTGCCCGGTATCAAACGTATTGCAAGTCAGGTAATGGGAATGCCCGTGCGCACAGCGCAGCCGGAAAACCTAACGGGTCTTGTGGATAAGCTTGACTCGCCCGCATATTCAACCAGTGTGGGGTTGCTGCGCTGGGCGGCCACTATGCGAGATCATGATGTGGTTCTTTCAAACAATTACAACAAACGGAATAGATCAAGAGGAGAGAAAAATATGGATTTGGATGCGATCAAAAATTGGATGAAACGGTTACTGCCTTAATAGGATTGAAGTAAGGATGCCAGTCAAAAACTGGTTCCCGAAGCGATGGAAAACCATCCACTTTATGCCCAAAAAATTTATCATAAAACAACAACTTTTTACCCTTATATATTTCATCAATCTCGTTTAAGATATGGCATAGATTAGCCAGGAGGAACACATGGACTCGAATAAAAGAAATCCGCAATCAGAATCCTTTGCCCGCATCAAAGTGATCGGTGTTGGTGGTGCCGGCCAGAATGCTGTCAACCGTATGATGGAAGAAGGCATTCAAGGCGTGGAGTTTATTACCGCCAATACAGACGCGCAGGCGCTTACGTTGTCCCGCGCGCCCATTCGGGTGCGTCTTGGCGATAAACTCACACGCGGACTTGGCGCCGGCGGCGATCCTGAGATCGGCCGCAAAGCCGCGGAAGAATCAGCCGACGAACTTTACAATGTGCTCAAAGGCGCGGATATGATCTTCGTGACAGCGGGCATGGGCGGCGGTACTGGCACGGGCGCGGCTCCCATTGTGGCGCAGGTCGCCAAGGAAAGCGGCGCGCTGACCATTGGCGTGGTCACACGTCCCTTTACTTTTGAAGGCGGCAAGCGTTCCCAATCTGCAGAAGCAGGCGTGCTAAAAATGAAAGAGCATGCGCACACGCTGATCTCCATTCCAAATGACCGCCTGCTCCAGCTTGCGGATAAAAAATCCTCCCTGCAGGATGCGTTCCGCATGGCGGATGAAGTCCTGCATCAAGGCATTCAAGGCATCTCCGAACTTATCACCATTCCTGGTTTGATCAACCTTGACTTCGCCGATGTGCGCGCCATTATGTCCGAAGGCGGCGCGGCATTGATGGCAGTCGGTCGCGGCACCGGTGACGATCGTGCCAAGAACGCGGCCGAACAGGCCATCTCGAGTCAACTGCTTGACATCACCATTGATGGCGCGCGCGGTGTGCTCTTCAATGTGACCGGCGGACCCAACATGACCCTCTTCGAGGTCAATCAGGCCGCAGCCATCATCCGCGAAACCGCTCATCCGGATGTCAACATGATCTTCGGTGCTGTCATCGATCCTGAAATGGGTGATGAGATCCGCTGTACGGTCATCGCCACCGGATTCGAACGCGCTGGCGCAGTTCCGCGCCGCACTTTGGAACGCCCCACCCGTAACGATAAGCCTGTTTCCGCTTCCAATACACCGTTTGCCCGCTCGAACGAATCGGTTAACGTTGGTGCTGACTACAGATCCGCAGGTGACTCCAAACCCGCATCACACCCCGGTATCAACGCTGATGATCTGGATGTTCCAACCTTCCTGAGAAATAGAAGATAATAGTTTCTTCAAAAGACCCTAAAGGTTTAGCCTTTAGGGTCTTTTGATTCATGCTAAAATATAAGCAATGAAAGCCCAGCTTCCGCACCCCGAACATTATTCATATTTACAGCATCGCAAACAGCGCACCATGCAGATCATTCTGCCGGTCGTCGTGAGCGCCATCTTGATAGTTGGGTTGATCATCCTGATCAGTCTGGTCACATTCGGATCGGAAGGGGATGTGAGCCGCTGGGCCGCCATCTCCACGATCTGGATCATCATCCCTGTGTTGGTGGCAGGCTTGATAACTCTGGCGATCCTGATCGGCCTTATCTACCTGATGGCACGCGCCTTGAGCGCCTTGCCTACCTACACAGCCATCGCACAGGATTATGTTTATCTTGCCAAATCCTATATCATTCGCGCCGCGGATAAAGTCACTGTCCCGGTCATCGCGATCGATGGTTTTATTGAAAAAATTAAAGTATTTGTTGGAAGGATAAAAACCCCATGAACAATCGGAATACAATTCTATTCGGCGCGTTGATCGGAGCGGTTACCGGTGTGGTTGCGGCTGTGCTGCTGACCCGCCGCGCCGAAAAGACCGAACGTGAAACCGCCATCACCACCGGCGAAGGACTTAAGCTGGGCGTGCTGGTCTTTGGTTTATTGCGCGCAATTGCCTCGCTCGGTGATGACTAAAAATATTGTAAGGGCGACCCGCCCATTTGTATGCCAGCCTGTCTGATAAACTTTGAAGGGTCGCCCCTATTGGGAGAATTGACCGAGGACTCATCATCCTCGGTTATTTTTTTATGGACACGATCTCACAATTAACGTTTCGCCGCTTCATCCTCGGTCAGCAGGGACTTTGGCCGGGCCGCCGTTTCAAGGGGCTGAACGGCGCCGAATCCGCTTTGCGCCAGATGCAGGGACTTCAACTTGACCCGTTGACCATGGTGGCGCGCAGTCAGGATATTGCCATGTACGGGCGCGTCTTGAATTACAAGCCCGCGCATTTATATAAGATGGCGTATCAGCAGCGCAAAGCTTTTGATTATGGCGGCTGGTTGTTCATGTATCCGATGAGCGAATTCCCATATTGGGGACTGCCCATGAAGCATCGCCGTCAGCATGGAATTCATTATGAATCATTCAGGCATCCGCCTGCCGAATTGGTCAAGCATGTGCTGGATGAATTGCGCGAACGCGGTCCGCTGGGCAACCGTGATTTTGAAGGCGCAAAGGTCAGCGCTTGGAGTTACCGCGGACGCAAGGAAGCCTCGATCGCATTGTTCTATTTATGGTTGACCGGCGAGGTGATGATCACCAATCGCAAGGGCTTTGACCGCATCTATGATCTGCGTGAACGCGTCCTGCCGCGTGAGTTTGATTTTGAGGTGACGGATTCTGAGGCTGAGGATTTCTTTATCCGCAAATCCATTGCGTTCCTTGGCATGGCGCGTGAAAATACATGGCGTACTGATTTGAGCGGCTATCTGAATCGGGATGTGTCGCGCGAGGAAGCGAAGACGCGCATTGAAAGCTTGATCGAGCAGGGAGTAGTCGCTCGGGTGCGCGTGGAAAACTCAAAGGACAGCTATCTCTATCTAAATAGCGACCAGCCTCATCTGTCGGAGTTGGAGGCGGGTCGTATTCCAAAAAAATGGAAGCCTGCCGGACCATCCACACAAGAGGAAGTCACATTCCTTGCCCCGCTGGAAATTGTCAGCGCGCGCGGACGGTCGAAGAAGGTCTTTAATTTTGAATATTTGTGGGAAGTGTATAAGCCCGCGCATCTGCGCCGCTGGGGATATTACACCCTGCCGATCCTGTATGGTGATGATCTCGTGGCGCGCCTTGACCCGAAACTGGACCGCAGAACGAACACGCTGCATGTTTTGGGATTTTGGCTCGAAGATGATGCGCCCAAAGATGAAGCCTTTGCCAGCGCGCTCGCCAAAGGACTGCGCCGTTTTGCGGATATGATCGACGCAAAGAAATTTGACCTGAGTGGAATTAAGCCGATTAAATTGCGTTCGTATTTAAAGAAGGAATTGAAAAAGGATCGGTCATGAATACAAAAACATTAATGGTTGCCAGCAGTATATTTTTGGGACTCTTCGGGTTGATCGCCTTGTTCGTGCCCGAAGAATTATTGAAGATGTTGAGCCTGCCCTTTACAAGTCCGTTGCCCGTCCTGATACAACTGCTGGGAGCGTTGTATTTGTCCTTCGCGCTGATGAACTGGACCGCCAAGGACAACATCATCGGCGGAGTTTATCTGCGGCCGATCTCCATTGCGAACTTTTCCCATTTCATGATCGGCGCGTTGACCTTCCTAAACAATCAATTCTCAAATGGCGCGAATATATATCTCCTGGTCATTTCGATCGTGTATGTCGTCTTTGCAATTATTTTTACCTGGCTGGTATTTTTTCATACCGGCATACAAAAGCCCGCGGCAAATTAAGTGGACAAAAAAAATCCGTCCCTTCGATCGGATCAAGTCACTCTGCGGGCTGTCAGCGCGGATGACCTCGCTGTGTTTTATGTGCACCAACTTGACGCGGAAGCGGCGCAGATGGCGGAGTTCCCATCCAGAGATTGGGATGCATTCATGGCGCATTGGAAGAAGATCATGGCTGACGAGGCCAATATATTAAAGACCATTGTGTATGATGGACAGGTCGCTGGCAATATTGTCAGTTGGGAACATGAAGGCGAACAGGAAGTCGGCTATTGGATCGGCAGGGAATATTGGGGCAGGGGCATTGCCTCCGCAGCCTTGAAACAATTTTTGGAATGGGTCAGCATCCGCCCGCTGTATGCGTTTGTTGTGAAGCATAATATCGCATCCAGACGGGTTCTGGAAAAATGCGGGTTTGTGATTTACAAGGAAGACGGCGATGGATTTGCTTTAAGATATGAATGAGCCACGAAAAATATTTTGACAGGATCTGAAATCATGAAACTCAAAAATGCCATTACTGATGTGCGCGGCATCGAAGTGGGACACGCGCAAAATGAAGAAGCCTTGACCGGCTGTACGGTCATCCTCTGCAGGAAGGGCGCAGTCGCCGGCGTGGATGTACGCGGCGGCGCACCGGGCACGCGCGAAACCGACCTGCTCGATCCCGTCAACCTGGTTGAGAAAGTCCATGCTGTGGTTCTGGCTGGCGGCTCCGCTTTTGGTTTGGATGCGGCCAGCGGCGTGATGCGTTATCTTGAAGAGAACAAAATCGGATTCAATACCGGTGCTGCGCGGGTGCCGATCGTTCCCTCTGCGATCCTATATGATCTGGGACTCGGTCGCGCGGACGTTCGGCCTGATTCTGCGATGGGAGCATTGGCGGCCGCTTCGGCAGGTTCGACTCCACCCGCGGAAGGAAATGTCGGCGCAGGGACAGGCGCATCCGTCGGCAAGATGTTCGGCAATGCGCTTGCGATGAAATCAGGCTTGGGAACCGCCAGCATGGAAATCGGTGGGGGCGTGATCGTCGGCGCCATCGTGGCGGTCAATGCGTGGGGTGATGTGGTTGATCCAGAGACAGGCCAGATCATTGCCGGACTTCGCTCTGGAAAGATCGGTCCGCTACGGGTTGGTAAAGAAGGTCAATTTGCAGATACGCTGGCGATGATGAAATCTCCCGTAGGACGCAGCGTCCTTGGTTTGACGAGCCGCAGTAACACCGTGATCGGGGTCGTGGCGACCAATGCAAAGTTAACCAAAGCCCAGGCGACCAAGGTCGCGCAGATGGCACAGGATGGTTTTGCGCGCACCATCCGACCCGCTCATACCATGCTGGATGGCGATGTGATCTTTGCGTTATCGACCGGCACGAAAAATGCCAATGTCTCCACAGTCGGCGCGTTCGCGGCGGAAGTGATGGCAGAGGCGATCCTGCGCGCAGTGCAAATGGCAAAGTCCGCTGGCGGGCTGCCGGGGTTGAGCGATAAATAGAAAAAAAAAATAAACATTGAGGTGAAATTTATGTCAAACAGCAGATCGGCTATTAATGATATTACCCCTTATATCTATGGAACAACCAAACTTGGTGATGAAGCCATCTCACACGAGGAGAGAATAAAAATTGCACGTGCTGCAATGAACTCGGGGGTGTGGTTTCACACGGCCAGAATGTATGGGAATGCACTGGAAGTACTCGGTGAAGTTTTTGCAGAAGAGCCGGCGAAAGTGCCCAAGCTCATCATAAAAATAGGCTGGGAGAATATTGGCCAACTCCGCGGAGTGATCGAAGAGAATATTAAACCTCTTGGGCTGAGCGGGGTGCAGCTCGGTCAATTGTGTCTTGGCGGGGAGCTTGCAAAGGATTTTGCCAATGGCGGTGATTGCTATCGGGTTTTCCAGGATTTGAAAGATGAAGGACTTGTGCAAGGCTATGTTGTCGAAGCATTTCCCTGGACGTCTGAGCCGCCGCTAAAAGCCTTGCGCGCTGGCTACACTGAAGGAATCATTGACGGGTTCATTTTTTACCTGAATCCATTGCAGCGTTTTGCATCCAATGAGCTTTGGAATGAAATCGTTGAAAGAGACCAGCCGATCATTGCCATGCGGACGGTCTCCGGCGGCCCTGTCCATAGCCTGCGTGATGTGCCTGGTTTCGCGTGGAAAGATTACCTGCAGAAACGTGCTGTTGAAGTGGCGCCGATCTTTGAAAGATCCACTATAAAAAGCTGGACGGAATTCTGTGTTCGTTTTGCACATAGCTTTCCACAAGTTAAGGCCACTGTTGGATCGACCAGCCATGTTGAAAACTTGAATGAGTTTCTTTCTGCAAAAGAAAATATCGAGCCGCTTCCCGCGAGCATTTGCAAGGAGATCGAAGCCCTGCACCACAAATGGTCGAACGAACTCGACATGCTTGCTGAGCCCTGGACTATGTAGAAATATTTTTCTGATTAAAAAATTGTTCGGGTTATTTCCAGTTGCTTAACTATCCTTTCAAATATGCGCCTTCTGGAAAATGCAAACTGACCGGGTGATCGCTGCCCTGTGATGAATGCTCAATAGTTTGATTTTGCTTGAAACGATTTCCGCCATGCAAACTTGGGTTTGCATGGCGGAAATTTTATTTTACAAGTTGGAGAGCAAGTCTACTTTGCGATCTCCCAAATATAACCGCCAGGGTCAACGAAGCTGGCGGTTCTGATGCCCCAAGGCCGATCCATCGGACCGTTCAATAGTTTCACTCCGCGCGCGGTCAGCTCTGCGCACATGGCGTCCACATCATCCACGGTGATGGTGAAGACAAAGCGGGAGCCAGCTTCATGGTTTGCCACTTTTGCAGGCTCAACCAATTCCTTTGCTTCGGTGATTTTCAGCAGGTTGACGAGTGTATCCCCAAATTTGAACACGGCTGAGTTGTTATCCTCAAACACCACTGGCAGACCAAAGACCTTTCCATAGAACTGCTTCGCGGATTCCAAGTCTTCGACGAACAGCGTAATGGCACTAATCCCTTTGGGCCAGGGATTCATTTCTGCATCTTTTCCTGTAGTTTCATCCATGAATAATCTCCTTTTGTTTGCATAATTTATGATGGCAAAGCACTACCCCTTCATACAAACCAATCCCTTCAAATACGCCCCTTCGGGAAAATGCAAACTGACCGGGTGATCACTGCCCTGTGATAAATGCTCGATGATCGTCGCGTCCACGCCTGCATCCAATGCGGCGGAAGCGACGATCTTTTGAAAGAGCGCCGCGTCAATGCCGCCTGAGCAGGAGTAGGTGAATAACATCCCGCCGTGACGCAGTAATTTGAACGCCAGCAGATTGATGTCTTTATACGCGCGCGAGGCTTTTTCAGCATGGGCGGCGGTCGGAGCGAATTTCGGCGGATCAAGGATGATCATATCGAAGGAACGATTCGCGTCACGAAATTTTCTTAGCAATTGAAACACATCACCTTCGAGGCATGTGTGTCTTTCAGCAGGTAGATTATTGAGCGTTATATTTTCTTCAAGCAACGAGAGCGCATCCGCAGATGAATCGACGGACAGAACTGACTTCGCTCCGTTCGCCAGGGCGTGGATCGAGAATCCGCCTGTATAGCAAAAACAATTCAACACATCACGGCCTTCTGCAAATTCACCAACCCGGTGACGGTTGTGACGCTGGTCAAGGTAAAAACCTGTTTTATGTCCGTGTTCGATGTCAACTTGAAATTTCAAGTTGTACTCGTCAATCGTCAATCGTAAACTTGTACTGAGCCCAGTCGAAGTATCGTCAATTGTCCCGCGCAATATTCCCGCGATAGGTTTGAGTCCTTCCAATTCACGCACGTCCACATCGGAGCGTTCATAGATATTTTGAATGCCTGTTTCTTCTACTAAAACATCGGCCACGATCTCCTTCCAAAAATCCGAGCCTGCGGTGGTGGATTGAAGCACAAGCAGGTCTTTGTATCGATCCACCACAAAGCCCGGCATCCCATCCGATTCGCCATGCAGCAAACGATATGCATTCGTATGACTATCGACTTTTGACATTTGACGCAATTCAATGGCAGACTTTATCCTTCTACGGAAGAATTCCTTGTCAACAGGTTCATCGTTAAACGTCCACACTCGCGCACGGATCTGCGAGATGGGGGAGTAGGATGCGCGGGCTAGGAACTGCCCATCAGACGAGAGCAGGTCAACGGTTGCGCCGGAGGCGAGATCTGAATCCGCTTGTTTGATCGCGCTGGCAAAGATCCACGGGTGGCGGCGGAGTAAACTTTTTTCACGTCCTGCATTGAGTTTTATGTTCATATTATTCACCGGGAAATGGCCGAATGATCTCCATCCAGCCGTTGGGATTTGAAAGCGGAGTAAATCCATATTGCTTGTACAGACCGTGCGCGTCGCGTGTGACCAGAGTCCAGCGGCGCAGACCAAGAAGATCGGGATGGGACATGATAGTTTCGATCAGCCACTTGCCGAGACCTTGTGCACGGTACTCTTCATGAATGAATACATCGCAGATATACGCGAAGATGGAATAATCGCTGATGACGCGTGCAATGCCGACCTGTTTCGTGCCTTCATATACGCCGAAGACCAGCGAATTGGCGAGCGCGCGTTCGGTGCGTTCACGCGGACGGCCTTTCGTCCAGTAGGCGCGCGTGAAAAAATCGCAGATGGCGTCAATATCCAGGCGCGCAGGATCGGTGCTGATGGTGAATGAGCCGCGCTGAATTTCCAGAATTTGCGTCATGCGGCGAGTGTATCACATCATGGTATCATCGATTAAATAAGACCTGCCAGGTTTATTGAAACCTGGCAGGTCTCTAAAAATAATGGAGAATTATGCTGCTTAAACCTGTACGATGGAAAACTTTTCCGCGTGAATTTTTGCGGATTCAAATCGGATTCTTTTTGTTTGGCTTGGCGATCACGTTGATGATCCGCGGTAATATCGGCACGAGCGCATGGGCCGTTTTGGAAGTTGCGCTTGCGTCAAAACTGCATATCTCGATCGGGACAATGACCGTGTTGATGGGCTTTATTGTACTTTCGGGTGCGCTGTTGATGCGCGAACAATTGGGCTGGGGCACGCTGGCCAATATCCTGTCAATTGGGCCGTGGGAGGATTTCTGGCTTTCGATCATTCCTTCTGTAAAGGATAACCTTCTCCTGCAAAGCGGAATGCTGTTGCTGGCGATCTTTCTGATGGGCTTGGCGAGCGCCATCTACATCGGCGTGGATGCGGGCGCTGGTCCGCGTGACAGTATGATGCTGGCGATCAAGCGCACCACGGGCATCAGCATTCGCGTGGCGCGGGCTATTATTGAAGTGACTGTTGTGACTCTCGGCTGGCTGTTGGGCGGACCTGCGGGACTTGGCACGGTGGTCTATGCGCTGTTGGTGGGGCCGTCCGTGCAATTTGGTTTCAAGATATTTAATGTCCATCCGCACGGGCCTGAGGCTTTAATTCCACAAGCGCCTGAAGATTAACATAAGGAATGCAGACTTCAGTCTGCATTTTTAGAAAATCGCGGACGATAGTCCGCGCTCCATAAAACATAAAGAGGCAAAATGATTGAAATGGAAACCACATCTCCTGAACCGAAAAATCGCACCACAGGCGCGTTGGTCTTATTTTTGTTGTTTGTACTGCCGATGCCTGTCTGTCTATTTATCTACCATTTTATATTGTGGTCAACGGAACAGACTGCGATCACTTCCTTGAGTTTGAAAAATCTTGAAATGGCTGGGATGATCGGACTGGCAGTACAGGCTGTTTTGATGACGATCCTCTTTACTGTGCTATGGCGCTTCACGAATGATGATCGTTTCAAACCTGTCTATGCGGGGCTGGCTGGCGCATCCGTGATGGCGTTCCCTGCTTTGCTTTTGCGTGTGATCGGACCGAACAATGATCAGCTTGGTTCCATATCACAGGCGGTTATTTGTTTGATCGGCGCGGGCGTTGTGATATTGGCTCGAAAGAATAAAAATAAAATTGACTGGGATCGCGCTTCCATACCTTTTGGGTTGGTCATTGCAGGAATTGGATTTTTGCCGTTCGTGGTCTATGGCTCGTTTGGCTCACTGGGCGATACTCTTCTCAGTTTGTTTGCGAGCATTTCATTCGGATTTCTCGCCGCGACATTGATCGAATCCACGACTGGAAATTTATTTTTGGACGGCATCGGCATTGGTGCGCTATTGGCATTGCTTGGGTCAGCCATTGGCTATGATGGTTCGCAATTACTTCTGCTTGCCATACTTCCGTCGTTCGCATTTGGGATCTCCGCGTTGATGCCGTCCAAATCTGCGGCGGGCGCGGCTGTGTCATTGCTGGTATTTGCAGGCCTGGCTCTGTTCGACCCGACTGAGCTGACCATTGTCCTCGGCGACATTGCTGGTGTTGCTGTAAAAACAGCAGGCTTCGTGATCGTGATTGGGGTTGTCACCAGCATCATCGCGCTGGTCCTGCGGTTCGTAACAGGAGCAGGCTCAGGGCAAAGAGTGACGCGCGCGATCGGGTGGGCGGGGGCGGGCATCACATGGCTGGTTGTCATCACAGTCTTCTTCATGTTCGGCAATCCTGGAAATTATGGCGACCGTCTTTTTGTCATCTTAAAAGATCAGGCGGATCTTTCCGATGTTGCCAGCATTACGGATCGCGATGAAAGATTGCACGTGGCATTTGAAAAATTAACTGAACACGCAAACGAAACTCAATCTGAACTAAGACGTTTTTTTGATTCGGTTGGCGTGGAATATACGCCGTATTATTTGGAGAACGCGATGGAAGTCCGCGGCGGGACTCTGGTGCGCCTGTATTTGATGACCCGCCCCGAAGTGGATCGCGTCATTCCAAGCCCGCGCCTGCGTGCTGTTCCTGACGATGTTCCTGCGCCTGGAGGTTTGTCTGAAGTGGACGGCAGCGTGCAGTGGAATATTTCCATGATCGGCGCGGACAAAGTGTGGGACGAGTTCAAAGTGCGCGGCGAAGGCATCGTGGTCGGGCAGTCTGACTCGGGTGTGGATGGAGAGCATCCCGCCATTGCTGACCAATATCGCGGCGTGACCCAAGGCGACGATTACAACTGGTTCGACCCGTGGGATGCCACGACTTCGCCGAACGATGAAGGCGGACATGGCACGCACACGATGGGAACGATCCTCGGCGCGAACGGTATTGGAGTTGCGCCCGAAGCCCAATGGATCGGCTGTGTAAATCTGGATAGAAATCTAGCCAACCCCGCCTTGTATCTGGATTGTATGCAGTTCATGCTCGCGCCCTTTCCGCATGGAGGCGATCCATTTAAAGATGGCGACCCGAGCAAAGCCGCGCATGTCTTGAATAACTCGTGGGGCTGCCCATCTCTTGAAGGTTGTGACCCGAATGCATTGTTGTATGCGGCGAACAACTTGAGAGATGCGGGCATCTTTGTGGTGGTCTCCACAGGCAATGACGGGCCGATGTGCGAAACGATTGAATCTCCGCTTTCATTATATGATTCTGTTTTTTCCGTCGGCGCAATTGATCAATATGGCGACATGGCAGAGTTCAGCAGCCGCGGCCCCGTGACCGCTGACGGCTCCAGCCGTACCAAGCCTGATATTGTCGCTCCTGGCGTGGATATATTATCTTCGCTGCCGCAAGGGACATATGGTGCGAACAGCGGCACATCCATGGCGGGACCGCACCTTGTGGGTGTGGTGGCGTTGATCTGGTCAGCCCAGCCTGATCTGATCGGTGATATTGACTCGACAGAAAAATTGATCAGAGATACTGCACAGCCTTACAATGGAAATATTCCCGACCCATGCGGCAGCGGCGGCGAATCAAGTAATGTGTATGGCTATGGCATTGTGGATGTCTATGAAGCGGTGAAGCAGGCTTTGATAAATAAATAATACTGGTAGGGGCGACCCGCCTGGCTTGATGAAGTCGGGCCGCTGATCATGATGGGTCGCCCCTATTATTATGACGAGGTACATATTATGAAGCAATGGCTGAAAAACTCAATCCTTATTCTTATTGGAATCCTTCTGATCGCATTCGGCGGTTTGATGTGGAAGACACGCAGCGAGGCGCACGGTCTACTCAACGCGCCGATGGAAACCCGCAACCTGCCCGATGAAACTCCCGCGGATTACAACCTGCCTTTTCAAGATGTGACGGTTACAAATCCAGACGGGCAAAAACTTGTCGGCTGGAGCATTCCTTCGCAAAACGGCGCGGTCATCATCATGCAGCACGGATATAAATCCACGCGCTCTGAATTACTCAACGAAGCAGAGATGATGTATCGTCATGGATACGGCGTGCTGCTCACCAGCATCCGCTCGCATGATTACAGCGAAGGTGAGTTGATCACCTTTGGCATGCATGAAATTGATGACATGGAAGCCTGGTATAAATTTCTGCTCCTGCGCAGTGATATTGGACCAGCTAAGGTCGGCATCATCGGCAATTCGTATGGAGGTATGCTCGCCATTCAATTTGCCGCGCAAAATGAAAACATCAAAGCCGTGGTCGCGAATTGTGCTTTCTCCTCATTGAACGATACGGTATCCACAAGTGTCACACATTTTACAGGCCTGCCTAATTTCCCCTTCGTGCCGCTGATCACTTTTTGGGCGGAGAATGAAACTGGATTTAAAAAAGAAGATATTGACGCCACAAAGTGGATCGCGGATATCAGCCCGCGCCCCATCTTCCTGATGCAGGGCGGCGCGGATACGGTCATTTCCGCGGACAGCGGTCAGCGCCTGTACGATGCGGCGGGTGAGCCGAAGGAATTATGGTTCGACCCTGCGCTCGGTCACGTGGAGTTTGATACCGAACGCGCCGAAGAATATGAAGCGCGGGTTGTCGCGTTCTTCGATCAGTATTTATTGGATAAATAACATGCCAAAAATACTACGTCCAAAACTTCCCAAAGGCTATGTGGACAGCCCCATTTCCGAAGTCCCCTGGGAATATGTAGAAAAGCGATTAACCGAATCGATCAATTACTGGCTATGTTCGGTCTATCCCGATGGACGCCCGCATGTTGTTCCGCGCTGGGGCGCGTATCTGGATGGCAAATTTTATTATGACGGCAGTCCTGAGACACGCCACGCCCGCAACCTTGAACAGAATTCAAATGTGACCTTGCACCTCGAAAGCGGAAATGATGTGGTCATCATGGATGGGACATCCCAGCCCGCATCCAAACCTGACCCTGAATTTGCCCAGCGGCTAGCTGCAGCATACTGCGCCAAATACGAATCTGACGGATACGCTCCGAAGCCAGATCAATGGGATGCGGGTGGCTTGTATATGTTCACTCCGCGCCAATGCCTGGCGTGGACCAAGTTCTTCGAGAACCCGACCAAGTTTGTGTTTGAAGATTAGTGTATGTGGCTTTATCTTCTTCAAGGCATCGGATATGGTCTGGCCGCTGCGTCACAACCGGGACCATTCCAAACCTACCTCATCTCACAAACATTAACCCGCGGTTGGAAGAGGACTCTGCCCGCCGCGCTCGCTCCGCTTGTCAGCGACGGCCCGATCATTTTGATATGCGTATTGGTGCTCAGTCAGGTGCCTGCGTGGATGCAGAGAGTTCTTTATATCGCCGGCGGATTATTTATTTTATATCTTGCCTATGGCACGTATGATTCACGGAAGAATTTTGACTCGCGTCTTCCGTCTGTCGAAACGGGGACTCAGCAGAGCATTCTCAAGGCGGCATTGATGAATGCGCTCAGCCCCGGCCCATATATTTTTTGGACATTGGTGACAGGTCCGATCTTGCTTAAAGGTTGGCGCGAAACTCCTGTCAACGGGATTGGTTTTCTGATAGGGTTTTATGTGACTCTGATTTCCAGCCTGGCCGCGCTTATTCTCATCTTCGGCACGGCCGCAAAGTTGGGACCGAAATTCAATCGAATGTTGTTGGGGATCTCAACCATCGCTTTGACTTGTTTTGGGTTGTACCAATTGTGGCTGGGAATCTTTTATGGATAGTGAAAGGAGAATCAAAATGCAAATCGTGATGGTCTATGTGCATGTGAAGTCTCAGTTCCTGGATGCGTTCAAACAAGCAACGCTTGAGAACGCCAGAGAAAGTGTCAAGGAACCCGGCGTTGCGCGCTTTGATGTGGTTCAACAGGAGGATGACCCAACGCGCTTCATCCTGATCGAGGTTTACAAAACTGCCGATGCCCAAGCCGCGCATAAAGCCACCGCTCATTACGAAACCTGGCGCGACTCTGTCGCGGAGATGATGGGCGATGCGCGTCAGGCAGTGAGATACCATAATTTATTCCCAGAGGATGCGGTCTGGTAAAGCATGCCTTCCTTTGAATTCGCCACGGCGAACCGCATCATCTTCGGGGCAGGGAAATTAAATGGATTGGGTGACCAGCTCAAAGGGCGTGCGAAGCGTCTGCTATTGGTGACGGGAAGATCGTCAGATGCGATTCCGCGTGTGAGGCAGATTCTTTCTGCACAGGGAATCCCGTTCGATGAATTTGCGCTTCACGGCGAGCCGACAGTTGATACGGCTTCCGAGGGAGTTAAGCTTGCGCTTGAGCGCGGCTGTGACATGGTGATCGGCCTCGGCGGCGGGAGCGTGCTGGATGCGGGCAAGGCGATCGCCGCGCTGGCCACGAACCCCGGCGACATATTCGATTATCTCGAAGTAGTTGGCAAAGGACAGGCGTTGATCAATGCGCCGCTGACGTATATTGCCATCCCGACCACGGCGGGCACAGGCACGGAGGTGACGCGCAACGCGGTGCTGGAGTCGCCTGCGCATGGCGTGAAGGTGAGCCTGCGTAGCCCGTTGATGCTGCCGAGTATTGCGCTCGTTGACCCTGAGTTGACCTATACTTTGCCGCCCCCCATCACTGCCAGTACGGGACTCGATGCATTGACGCAGTTGATCGAGCCGTTCGTCTCGGTCAAAGCCAACCCGCTGACCGATGCGATTTGCCGCGCAGGGATTCGTCACGCGGCGCGCTCATTGAGGCGCGCCTATGAAAATGGCGCGGATCAGGAAGCGCGTGCAGGAATGTCTTTGGCGAGTCTGTTTGGCGGAATGGCGCTTGCCAACTCCGCGCTTGGAGCGGTGCATGGATTCGCAGGTTCGCTGGGCGGGATGTTGCATGCCCCGCATGGAGCGACCTGTGCGAAATTGTTGCCACTGGTGATGGAGGCGAATCTCAAAGCAATGATTTCGCGTGAACCAAATCATCCAGCGCTTGCACGTTATGCTGAAGTGGCGCAGATATTAACGGGCGATAAAAATGCAACCGCATCCGATGGTGTGCAGTGGGTGAGTGAGTTGGTGTGCGATTTGAATATTCCCATGCTTTCAGTGTATGGAATGACAAGTGAGCATTTTTCGGATGCGGTGGAGAAGACCCTGAAGGCGAGCAGTACGAAGGGGAATCCGATTATATTAACGGAAGGGGAGTTAAGAGAAATACTTGAAATCGCATTGTAATCAGTTAATCAAACAAGCCCGCCTCATACCGAGACGGGCTTCTGCTTTCTGCTACTGATAACTGCTTACTTCCGTTTCAACCACTTCTCCACCTCCATTACCACGAACACCACGATCCCGCCCGCAATTGCGATGGATAAGTCACATAAACTCAAAGCCTTCACACTGAAAAAATCGGCCAAAAACGGGACGTATAACACGGTCAACTGCAATCCCACCACCAGCGCGGACATGCCCGCCAGTAACGGGTTGCTCATGATGCGTAACTTGAAAAATGAATCTGTTGCCGAACGTGAAGCCCAGGCTTGAAATACTTGAGCAAACGCGAGGAATGTGAAGACCATCGTCTGCCATTGTTCGAGACCTCTAAAGTAATACCAGGAGCCAAGTCCCAGTGCCAGTGCGCCGATCAGTGCGCCGACCCAAATGACCTGCACGCCCGCGCCTCTGGAGAACACACCTTCCTTCGGCGAATACGGCGGACGTTTCATCGTGTCGCTTTCAGCGTTCTCCACACCCATGCCGAGTCCGAGCAGGCCATCGGTCAATAGATTCAGCCACAACAATTGCAAGGGCAAAAGCGGAATTGGTTTCCCCAGGAACGGTGCAAGCAGCATCACCAACACCTTGCCGATATTTCCCGCCACGCTGAATCTGACGAACTTGCGGATGTTATCGTAGATCGTGCGGCCTTCTTTGACAGCGCTCACGATGGTCGAAAAATTATCGTCGAGCAGCACCATGTCTGCGGCTTCCTTCGACACGTCCGTGCCCGTGATGCCCATCGCCACGCCGATGTCCGCGCGCTTCAAGGCGGGCGCATCGTTCACGCCGTCGCCTGTCATCGAGACGATATGTCCGCGCTCCTGCAAGGCCTGCACGATCTTTAATTTATGTTCGGGTGAAACACGCGCAAATACCTGTACTTCATCCACGACATTTTTTAATTCATCGAACGAAAGGTTTTCAATTTCTGCGCCAGATAAAACTTTGCTCTCAGCGGCTTGAGAAATGATGCCAAGTTGCCGCGCAATTTCACTCGCGGTCAGTGGATGGTCGCCTGTGATCATCACCGTGCGAATGCCCGCCGATTTCGTGATCGCGACCGCATCCCGCACTTCTTCACGCGGCGGGTCGATCATGCCGAACAAGCCGATAAACGTTAAATTCTGTTCCAGATCCGTTTGGATGACTTCGGGGATCTGATTCAGCATGCGGAACGCGACGCCAAGCACACGCATGCCTTTCTTCGCCAGCCGTTCATTGGCCGCTTCGATCCTGACCTTGAAATTGGCATCCATTCTTTGAAGTTGACCATTCACCCAAACCTGATTCGAGAGCCCCAAAAGCCCATCCACGCTGCCTTTGGTGAATGCGATATAACGGTGGTCGCCGATCTCAAGCCCTGCAAGAATGGTTGGATCATATTGTTCCAAATGATGAACGGTGGTCATGCGTTTGCGTTCAGAGTCGAAAGGTAATTCTGCCGCGCGCGGGAATGAGGAGTCCAAGGTTGATTTCCAAAATCCCATTTTGGCGGCGGCGGCTACCAGCGCGCCTTCAGTCGGGTCACCCAATGTGTGGAAACCTCCATCCCCTGTATTAATCAGCTGGGCATCATTACATAACGTGCCGCCAATGGCAAGCAATGACAGGCTGGCGGCGTTTTGATTCTCTTCGATGGCTACCTTGCGAACCGAACCGTGCTTATCCATTTCCTCGGTCAAGTCGAGCTCATGTCCCGCCACATCCAACACAACCACGGTCATGCGGTTCTCGGTCAACGTGCCTGTTTTATCAGAGCAGATCACAGTGACGGAACCCAGTGTTTCAACAGCGGGAAGTTTACGGATGAGCGCGTTCTGTTTCAACATGCGCTGTGCGCCGAGTGCGAGCGTGATGGTCACAACCGCGGGTAATCCTTCGGGGACAATTGCCACTGCCACACTGACAGCAGTCAGCAGCATGTGACGCAGTTCATCTCCGCGCAAAAGGCCGAGCACTGCAATAAAGACTGCGATCACCACACCCACGATGGCGAGATTCTTTCCGAGTGTGTCGAGGCGTTTTTGTAATGGTGTTTGTCCCGAATCACTTTGTTGGATGAGATCGGCGATCTTGCCGAGTTCGGTCTGCATGCCTGTTGCGATCACCAATGCCAGGCCGCGTCCCTGTGTGACGATGGTGCCCATGTAGCCCATGTTGAGACGATCTCCAAGAGGCAAACCTTCACCAGAGAGCGAAGCAGTCTGCTTCTCAACGGGTTCGGATTCACCTGTTAGCGCGGCTTCCTGAATGCGGAGATTGACCGCTTCGAGCAGGCGCACATCTGCGGGCAGGACATTCCCCGCTTCGAGTTGGATTATGTCACCGGGCACAAGTTCACGTGCAGAGATTTCCCTGAGCGCGCCATCCCGTAATACCCGCACGTTGGGAACTGATAATTTCTTCAGTGCGGAGATCGCCTGTTCTGCACGATATTCCTGAACGAACCCGAGGATGGCGTAGAGAAGTACGATGGCTGTGATCGCGATCGTGTTCTTTGTGTCTCCAAGCAAACCAGCCACAACCGCCGCAGCGATGAGGATGAGAACCATTGTTGCGGTGATCTGTTCCCAGAATATCTTGAACGGAGTCCGCCCGCTTTTTTCGATGAGTTCGTTGCGCCCGTATTTCGTTAGGCGCGACTCTGCTTCAGGTTGCGAAAGACCAGTTTTCAGTTTTGATTGAAGCGCTTCAAGAGATGAGTCAATTGATTGCAAATGCCAATTCATAATTTAGTCCAGCCTTTTATTTTGTGAACGCATCCAGCCAAGATTTTGAAGGGATGCGCGGTAATGATAGATAAGATATCCTACGATGATCAGAAATCCACTGCCAAAGATTAACGGCAGGTGGGTTTTGATGAATTCACTGATCAATTTCCATTCGTGCCCAAGGACGTACCCTGCGCCGATCAGAAGTGTACACCAAAAATACGCTCCGATAAAAGTGGCGAGGAAAAATTTAGGGAATGGGATCTTGACCAATCCCGCTGGAATGCTGACGAGGGTTCGAATACCAGGAATGATGCGTCCAAACATCACAATGCCTGCCCCCCATTTGCTGACCTGTTCTTCCACCTTGACGATATAGTTGGGGTCGATGCGGAATAATTTTATGAATTTATCGATCATGGGACGACCGCCCAGGCGGGCAACCCAATACGTGATCGATGCGCCCACCGCACTCCCCAGCCCGGCATAGATGCCTGCGATCGGAATGAAGGTCGCGGATATTCCATGCCGCTCGATCAGCATCCAGCCTGCGAAGGCGAGAATGATCTCGCTGGGCGTGATGCCCGTAGCGTTTTCAAAGACCATCAGGCCGAAAACGCCAAGCCAGCCGAATTCATCGAAGATGATCTGTAGCGCGGATAAAATTGTTTGTTCCAGTGTGTCGAACATTTTGCCTTCCTGTTTCCAATTAAAAAGACCATCGCCAATAAACTTTGGCGATGGTCTTGCCTTTTCCTGAACAGCCGGGAACGAGTTCCGTATTGACGACTGAGCATCCCAATTTTTGGGCGGCTACTCCCCATCGGAGTAAGTGTAGTATACAGAAGATGTGACTAATTGTGGTTAAGAATCTTCTAATCTATGCTTGCAAATCCACTCAGGTGGATAAGGCGGCCCTTTTCAACGCGGAGCGGATCATTAAATACTCGGTGATATTCTCGGTGGTGACAATACCCACCAACTGCCCCGCATGAGTCACTGGTAAAGCGGGCACACCTGATTCCTGAATTCGCGCCAGGGCGTTCTCCACCATTTCATACGAATCCACTTCGGGCAGATCCTTTTTCATGATGGCAGAGATGGCAATGCTTTCTCCGTGCTGGGTGAGAGCCTTGATGAAATCATCACGGGTCACGACACCGATGACACGGTCATTATCAATGACGGGGAAATCATGCTGAGAGCCTGACAAGATCAACTGTGACATGCGCGCAAGCGTGTCGCGCGGAGAAAGACTCTTGTAATCTGTCAGCATGGCGCGGCCAACCGGGATTCCGCTGATGGCATTTTTCATCTGTGTCATGCCTGCTTCCTGCGATGCGCCGATCCAGATAAAGAAGGCGATGAAGAGCAGCGAGGCGTTGCCGAACAGACCGATCAGACCGAACAACAGTGCCATGCCCTGACCGATTGTCGCGGCGATCTGGGTTGCGCGGACATAGTCCATGCGCATGGCGAGGAAGGCGCGCAGTACGCGGCCTCCATCCATGGGGAAGGCGGGGATGAGGTTGAATAACACGAGGGATATATTGACTGTCATTAATCTTTCTAGGAAAGAGCCCGAAGCTACGGTCAACTCTGAAAGCGGGACCAGGCTATTGGTCAGATAAAGAAACGTGAACAAGGCGGCGGCGATGACCACGTTGACGGCGGGTCCCATCAGCGCCACCCAAAGTTCCTCGACCGGCTTTTCAGGCATCCGCTCCAGACGAGCCACGCCGCCGATCGGGTAAAGTGTGATGTCGCGGGTTTTGATTCCGTACTTGCGGGCGGTCAGCGCGTGACCGTATTCATGCAATACGACACACGCGAACAACGCGATGATGAAGAGGATGCCGCTAAAAACCTCACTCCAAAGTTGATTCTCGAGCCAGTGACTGTAGCCCACCCAGCCGATCAGTAAAAGAAAGGTTGCGTGGACATAGACATCAATGCCTGCAAAATTTCCAAGTTTCCATTGCCATTTCATTTTTTTAACTCCGTTTAATGTTTACCTGAGATAAGTTTCATACAATGGTTGGATTGTACAGAGTGAATGTTAGAAATACATTTTAAAACCGCTCTCAAGAACTATCAGAATTTCACTACATAGGAGAATTTCATGTCTGACAAACCTGATTTTGATACGGCGGCTGTCCACAGATATTTTTCAGCGACTTGTTTCAATAAAACCTGGGAGTTTATCGATAACCCGCATCGCAGCCCTGACGAGGAGTTGGCCATGCTTCAAACGGCAATGGCCTCCCTTTGGCATTGGTCCCAGCGTGAAGATGCGACGCCGCAGAATTTATCGGTTGGGAATTGGCAGGTCTCGCGTGTGTATTGTCTTTTGGGGCAGGCTGATAATGCGCGCAGATATGCCGAAGTCTCACTAAAACTTGCGGAAGGACATGAATCTTTTTATGCTGCGTTTGCCTACGAAGCCCTTGCCCGCGCTGAAATGGTCGCAGGGAATAAAGCGAAGATGCAAGAGTATTTGGAGAAAGCATTCACGCTTGCAGAAAAGGTCGAAGACGAAGAAGATAAGCAGGTGTTGATGGGAGATTTGGGGAGTATAAAATAACCTGTTCAAGAGCATGTTTACAGTTTCTCTGGTCATATTCATTTGCGACAATCTGGGTCGTGTATAATCGTGAGGATCAAAGAGAAAATGTTGGAGCCAGTCTATATTCCGTTCTAAAATATCTGTAAAGTCAAAAATTCATAATGAACTCACATATTAACCTTTCCATCATCATCCCTGTAGTTAATGATGTCGATGATCTTTCCATATTACTTCCCCAGATTCGTTCTGTTTTGGATACCCTGGCCATAATTTATGAAATTATTATTGTGGATAAGCTGGGGGGTGAAAGTTTACTTCGGGTGATACAACAAAACGAATCTCAATTACTCCGGCAATCCGCGAATGGATATGGAACTGCTCTCATTGCAGGCATCCAGCAGTCGTCTGGCGACTATATTGTTGTCATGAACGCGGATCATGCACACCCTGCTGCTTTTCTGCGCGATTTATGGGCTGTCCGTGAATCTGCTGAAGTTGTCATCGCTTCGCGGTATATCTCAAATGGTCAGGCAAACATGTCGTCCGCCAGAAAAATACTCAGTAAAGTGTTGAATGTATTATTCAGCAGGGGATTGGATCTAAAAATCCATGATATTTCCAGCGGATTTCGTTTATATAAAAGCCGCGTCATAAAAAACATAGCAACTGAATGCACGGATTACGATATCCTGCAGGAAATTCTTGTTAAGCTGTTGATGGACGGCCGCCAAATCCGTGAGATCCCATTCTCTTATCAATCACCGGCGCATGATAATTATTTTGGTCGCCTCATGAATTTCGGCTGGGCATATCTGAAAACATTTGCCCGAATGTGGAAGCTGCGAAACTCCATAGCCAGCGCGGATTATGATGCGCGCGCATATGATGCTCTCATGCCTCCCCAACGATACTGGCAAAGAATGAGGTATAAGCATATTACACAACTGTTGGCTGGGCAGGGACAGTGCCTGGACGTCGGCTGCGGATCAAGTCGAATTGTAGGCGCTTTACCGACGGGCAGCATTGCCTTGGATATTTTGATGCGAAAGCTTCGCTATACGCGTCGTTTCAAACGGGCTGCGGTGCAGGGCTCAATATTCAGTCTGCCTGTTCCGAATGAATCTTTTCCCTGTGTACTTTGCTCTCAGGTGATTGAGCATGTACCGAGAGCGAATGTTCTAGATGAACTGGACCGCGTTTTACAGCCAGGTGGATTCTTAATCCTTGGCACGCCCGATTACGCAAACTGGCAATGGGTGCTTATTGAATGGCTGTATAAAATCCTGTTGCCGCAAGCCTACGCGGATGAACATATCACCCACTATACCTACCGTGAATTGGTTGATGAGTTCGTGACCAGGCGAAGTTATCAACTTGAGGCGGTGCGCTATATCCTGCGGGGTGAATTGATTTTGGGATTAAGAAAACCGCCCCGATAAGCAAGAAGGACTCGAGGAATTATTTCCCCATAAAATCTTCGAAACTAAGCATACAGCCCGTCAATTCGACGGGCTGTATGCTTCTTACTTCTACTTACTTTATTAATCCCAACTTTTTGCCTGCCTCGCCGATCACATTCATTGCGCGATCGATCTCACTCGTTTCATGCGCGGCGGTGACGGTGGCACGCAGGCGGGCAAGTCCTTCCGGGACAGCGGGTGAAACGACGGGCAGAACGAACACGTCATTTTGCTGCGCTTCACGGGTCATGGCAAAGGCCATATCATCCTGTCCGCACAGAACAGGGACGATGGCGGTTTCGGTCAGCATGGTATCGAAGCCCATCCCTTTCAGCCCGCCAATGAATTGCTTGGTATTTTCATTTAGCTTTTCAATGCGCCATGGTTCGTCCAGGATCACTTTGAAGGCTTCATTCGCGGCGGCAGCCTGGGCGGGCGGTAATGCGGCAGAGAAAATATAGGCGCGGCTGGCATGGCTCAAATAAGTGATGATCTCTTTCTTTGCGGCCACGTATCCGCCCACGGAGGGAATGGTCTTGCTGAGTGTGCCCATCTTAATATCGATCACATCACCGAGACCAAAATGTTCTTCGATGCCTGTGCCGGTCTTGCCGAGCACGCCCACGGAGTGAGCTTCATCGATCATCAGCCAAGCATTGTATTTCTTTGTCAATTCAAGCACTTTCGGCAGATCAATGATATCGCCGTCCATGCTGAACACTGAATCTGCGATCACCATCTTGGTCACATCGGCAGGAGCGTTCTTGAGCAGGCCTTCGAGGTGTTCCATGTCATTGTGCCGGAAGCGGCGAAATTCCGCACCGGACATCAAACAACCATCCACGATCGAGGCGTGGTTCAACTTGTCTGAGAAGACGTAATCACCGCGTCCCATCAACCCTGAGATGACGGTCAGGTTGGTGGCGTATCCCGAAGAATAGGTGACCGCGGCTTCGGCATGTTTAAAATTCGCGATCGTCTCTTCCAATTCCTTGTGGAGCGTCAATGTGCCGGCCAGCATACGCACACCATTGGTGCCTGTGCCAAATTTGTCCACGGCTTTCTTGGCGGCTTCATTGATGCGCGGGTGGCCGACCAGGCCAAGGTAGCTGTAGGAGGCGTACATGCCCATTTCACGTCCACGCACACGGACCTTATTCCCGGGCAAGATTTCTTCCACCGGCGTGTTGAAATAATACAGGTCATTCGATTTGAGATAGTTCACGCGCTCTGTAAATGCCCGAACGCGGCGTGTTACAGAATCGTTTGTGTTGTTGAAATCCATTTGAATCCTCCGAACCAGAATATTGTAAGTTTAGTCGAGGGGAAAGGTTCTGTCTACTGCTAAATGCAGTACCATGCAGCCGATTAAAAATTACACACCGGCCAGTTCTCTCAATTCCGCTTCGTTTATGATCTTTACACCCAATGTTTGCGCTTTTTCAGCTTTAGAACCCGGGTTTTCTCCAAGTACCAGGTAACTTGTTTTTTTGCTGACACTGTCAGTTACTTTTCCACCGTTCTGTTCGATAAATTCCTTGACGCCGTCGCGGGATAAAGTTGGCAGTGTACCTGTTACCACAAAGGTCAATCCAGTGAATGAGCCTTCTTTTTTCTTTTCATCTTTCTTTGCAACAGGCCAAACGCCTGCGGTATTAAGTTTCTTCAATAGATTTTGATTTGCAGGTTGAGAGAACCAATCCACAATTGACTCTGCAATATTGGGACCCACGCCCTCGATCTGCTGAAGTTTCTCCGCGCTGGCTTTTGATAATTCGGACAGATCTCCAAACGCGCGGGACAGGTCTCCAGACATGACTTCACCCACCCCATGAATTCCCAGCGCCGCGATCAGGCGGTTCAAACTCTGCGCCTTGGCTTGTTCCAGCGACTTGAGCAGATTCTCCGCCTTTTTTTCTGCGAAGCCTTCCAGTTCAAGTAACTGCTCTTTATTCAATGTGAACAAGTCCGCCACATCCTTGACCAGTTTCGATTCAATCAACTGTTCAACGATCTTGATTCCCAGCCCGGTAATATCCATCGCGCCGCGTGAAACGAAGTGTTCGATATTCCGCACTAATTGCGCAGGGCAGGCCGCGTTGACGCAGTACCAGGCCACTTCACCTTCGAAATGCTCCACTGCCTGTCGGCACGCGGGGCAGGTTGTGGGCGGCTTGTAGGTCTTCTCTTTTCCAGTACGCGCATCCAAAACGGGACCAATAACATAGGGAATCACTTCTCCGGCCCGTTTGATCAGCACCCGGTCGCCAATACGAATGTCTTTCTCCGCGATGAAATCAAAATTATGCAGGGTGGCGCGTTCAACCACGACCCCGCCGATTTCAACCGCCTCGAGGACTGCGTAGGGAGTCAATACACCGGTGCGTCCAACTGCCACGCCAATATCATTTAAAGTTGTTGTCACTTCACGGGCGGGGAATTTGAACGCGATCGCGCCGCGCGGGTCCTTGCCTGTGAATCCCAGATCAGCAGCGAGAGTTAGGTCATCGATCTTGATAACCATGCCATCCGCTTCATATGATAATTTGTCACGGCCTTCATTCCATGTTTCGGTATAAGCGATCGCGGATTCAAGGTCGTTAAATCTTTTCGCAACATCCGTGACAGGGAATCCCAAGGCTTTCAGGTACTCTAGAATTTCCCACTGGGACGTTGGGACTTTTCCGCCTTCGGAATAAATGATCTGATAAACAAGCAATGTCAATGGGCGTGATGCGGTTAGCTGAGGATCAAGCTGGCGCAGTGACCCGGCCGCCGTGTTGCGTGGATTCAAATAAGTCTTCTCGCCCGCTTCCTCCAGCTTGCGATTGAGTTCTTCAAAATCCTTGTTTGGAATAAATGCTTCACCGCGCACGACCAAATATTTGGGAACACTGAGCTTGGATGACTGGTCGCCGTCCACTGGTATCTTCAACGGGATGGCCCGGATGGTACGCAGATTGGATGTGATGTCTTCGCCCACTTCGCCATCGCCGCGGGTTGCGCCCTGGGCGAACATGCCGTCGCGATAATGCAATACAACTGATAATCCGTCTATTTTTGGCTCAACGACAAATTTTGCTTTTTCCACTCGGTCGTCAATTTTTTTTATGCGTTCAAGCCAGGCGCGCGCGTCATCTCCGCCAAAAGCGTTGGCGAGCGAGAGAATGGCCGCAGGGTGGCGAATTTTCTCGAAGCGGTCAGCAGGCCGGGCACCGGCGCGCTGCGTAGGGCTGTCGGGTGTGATCCACTCTGGGTGGGCTGATTCGATCCCCTTAAGTTCATTCAACAGGCGGTCATATTCCAGATCGCTGATGATGGGCGCATCCAACACATGATAGCGGTAATTATGAAGGTTGACCTGCGCTTTTATTTCTTCGTAATGGGATTTGGCATTCATATGTCAATTATAGCTTGGAAGGGAAAATACGCCATTTGTTCCTTGCAGATATCCATGTTGCAGGACAATAATGACCCAAAATGTCTTGTAACTATTCTGTTATAAAAATAACTTGTAAATCCACCTTAAATCCTGTACACTGTTTGAGTAGTATTCATGTGGGAACTTTAGAAATTAATACCCATACAAGAATTTAATCGTCTTTCCAATCATTCCATCATCTGTAGTTTTTAATATCCTATTTGATGGTTAGCTCATAAAGATAGAGACTGGGGTTTGCATGATCACGGATAAAAAAATTCTCTTTATTGACGATGATGTTGAGTTCCTTGCGCTGGTGGAAGCGCTATTGAAACGTGATGGGTTTAAGGTATTCCCGGCTTCAAATGGATCAGATGGGTTGCGTGCCGCCTATGAGCAACATCCCGATCTAATTATTTTGGACGTGTCCATGCCTGGGCAGGACGGTTTTGAAGTTTGCAAAAGCCTGCGTGAAATAACCAGCGTGCCAATCATCATGCTTACGGCCAGAACCGCTGCATCTGACATAAAACGGGGATTTGCGGCCGGTGCGGATGATTACATCAAGAAACCTTTTTCAAATGATGAATTATTGTTGAGAGTAAAGGCCTTGTTGCGGCGCGGAAATAACGATAACATAAATAGTAATCATGTTCCCATTAATAATTACTCGGATGGTGTGCTCAATCTGGATTTAATCGAACGTAGTTGTGCCGTCAAAGGCACTCCGGTGTCCCTGACAGCCACTGAATTCAACCTGCTTTCCATTTTGGTTCAACATCCAAACCATACACTCTCGATCCGCACCTTGTTGACAGAAGTTTGGGGGGATGGATACAGCCACGACAAGGGAGTGCTCTCACTATACATCCATCAGTTAAGACAAAAACTGCAGGATGACAAGGAAGAACATAAGTATATCCAAACACAATGGGGGAGAGGCTATTCTTTCAATCCCCTGCCTAAACCTGTGGAGCCGGTTGTTGATCATAAATTTGGCAGGCGTAGTACAGATACGCATAAATTTGACAGGCGCAGCACAGATGCTCACAATTTTGACAGGCGCGATACTGATAGAGTGAAACCTGCCAGATACAAAATTATTAAGTGGTTTTGGGTAACTCTGATAGTGCTAATGCTAATTTTTATATTACAACCCCAAGGTATTTTTGGAATTTTTGCCCGCCCTGTGAAAGTGGGAACGTCTCTTGAAACATTGATAACGGCTGAGGGTTTTTTTGAGAATGACCTTGCCGGTGTGCGGGGGCAAATTTGTGTTACAAATTCCGGCCAATATCCCACCGAGAACTTATCCATTGTAAATAGCGTTCAGATACCTGGTCAAAAACAAAATATTAATTTTTCAACGACTTCAGATGTCAGCCAAAAAGCAGTTCTTGATCCAAATGATTCATATTGTTATCCTTATGTAGTTACCTTTGAGGCAAGCCTTGAAAAGGATGAGGAATATATGAGTTTGGCCAGCATTACGATCACAAATTATTTGGGTATGCTGCCAGGCACGGATCATTGCCCGGGAACCGAACTTTGTTCTTTTGGACCCAATGTAATGGCTGATTTTACGATACCACAACCATAGAATAAAGGCACGGGAACGTCCGGGGGACATCCTAAGAATTTCTAAGAATTTCCAAACGTACATAAATCTCTTCTTTAGTAAAGTAGGCATAAATTTGTCGGGTAAGTACCCGTATATTATTTGTGCAATATAGTTATTCTGTTCATAAATAGTGGAGGTGGCTATTGAGGGTTTATTAGATTAAAGAATAATCACGGGCAGGGAATATTTGAAGATGACTCAATCCAGGCTGATTTTCATATTTGTTAAATTTATTTTTGTTTTTTTTTGAAAGCTTGGGCAGTGGGATACCCCTTGAACTGACTATGGGATGTTCCTCAAAGGAGGCAAGTGGCACATCACAAAGTTGACCAAATATTTTTTATTCAATTCATTTACAAACCAGATCGTTTCCAAGGAGAAAAATGTAATGAAGACTAAATCAAGTTTTTATATCAGTGCGTTTCTGTTTCTGGCCTTGATCGCGGGGCTGGCAATGCCTATGCAGGCGGCTCGGGCGGATACAGTGATTGTTTATGATGCAACATCGATTCCGTTACCGCCGAACCTGCCGAGCCTGGGCTTTCAGGCAACCCAGACTTCCGAGTTTGGTGACTATGTCCATCTGGCGGGGACCAACCGTGCCTTGAGGACTGTCACCGTTACGATGAGCGATTGGGCGTTAAACTCAGATTACCCGTCGATGTCAAGTGATGGTTGGTCTCATCCGATCACACTCAACATCTACAGCGCTGTTACTGGTACAACAAACACGGTGGGGTCGTTGCTTGCTACAGTAACACAAACTTTTACAATTCCGTGGCGACCGGTTGCGGACCCCACATGCTTAACTCCAACTGCATGGAGGGCTGGGGATGGCATTTGCTACAGCGGTTTTGCCTTCAACATTACATTCGATATGAGCAGCCTGAATGTTACTCTCCCAGACGATATCATCGTGGGCGTTGCCTATAACACGCAAAGCTACGGTGCAGCTCCAATTGGAGTTGCGGGACCGTACAATTCTCTTAACGTTGGTGTGCTGGGATCAGCAACTACCGGTCTGGATGACAATGTAGACCGTGTCTTCTGGAACACGTTAACTGCCGGTAATTACACGGATGGAGGCGCGGGAGGAGTAGGAACTTTCCGGGAGGATACACATTGGGGGCCGGGCTATGGCGACAATGGTACCGTAAATATCCAGATTACTGCCGCGTCTACTCCCAGTGATGTCTATGTTAATATGGCGTGGGGAGCGGTACCCACAGGTCAGGATCCGGATGGTTCAGGTCCGGCTATCCAGATAGGTTACGATGCATTCACAACCATTCAGGGTGGTATCGATGCAGTGGCTTCAAATGGCACGGTCAATGTTTCGGCAGGGACTTATGTTGAAGATTTAACTATTAACAAGCCTCTCACGTTGCTTGGACCAAACAGCACAGTCAATCCCAATACCGGCTCGCGTGTTGCAGAAGCGGTGATTCTTCCTGCTCTATCTGCCCCGAACCCTGCTGTCTGTGAAGTAATGGCTTATCTGAGTGTCAGCAATGTAACGATCAAAGGCTTTACGTTTAATGGTGATAATCCCTCCCTTACGAGTGGGATCATGATCGGCGCAGCCGATGTGGATGCCTGTGAAATAATTGCTGGGTCTGAGGGAATGGGGAATATTAAAGTAGAGAACAATATTCTTAAGAATAGTACGTATAGCGGTATCGACTTCTATAACTACATCAATCCTGCCGCCACCTCGGGCAACTATATTCGCTATAACCTTTTCAAGGATATTGGGGAGACTACCTACAATTGGGGATTAGGGGTCCTGGTCTATAACAACTTTTACGCGGATATTACCGACAATGTATTTACAGGTGTGCGCACGGGTATTCAAACTGGCAACTACTATTTAGCTAACCCTGGAACCACAGGTAGTATCAGCAATAATCAGATTGGTGTTTGGCGATTAGGCCTCTTTTATAACCTTGCGTATGGTAGTGCCAGTCCTTTCACCATTACAAATAACACCTTCACTGCTGAGACGTATCCCGGTGCAAACAAGTGGAATGGTATCCTGCTTAGTTCAATTGGCAGCGCTGTAAATGCCACTGTCACTGGTAATAATATCGTTATTCCCGGTTCCGTTTCTTATCCAGCTCCGGGTTATACCGCAGGCTACAATGTCTGGAACGATACCACCACTGCCCCGCTGACCATTAGTGGCGGCACCGTGACCGGTGGTGACTATGGTGTCTTTGTTAACAATTTTGAAGGCTACAGTAGTAATGCCAATAACACTGCGATTAAGATTGATGGTGTTACCATTCTCAACTCGGGTATTGCGGGCGTCTATGTAAAGGACAGCCCCAGCAATACAAATGCCGCGACCGTTTATGCCAATATCCAAAATAGCACCATTGATACGAATGCCACAGGTATCCTCGTGGAAGGTGCGGACGCCACTGCCTTAGCCAATTTCAACAAGATCAGTGGGAATACCACTGCCGGTATAACTAATACCTCCGGTGTTCTGATGGATGCCACCTCCAATTGGTGGGGCGCTGCTAGCGGGCCGGGTGTTGTAGGCATAGGCACAGGTGATAAGGTCAGTACCAATGTGAACTATTCTCCATGGTGCGGAAACCTGGCCTGTACTACCTTCTTAACCAACACTCCTCCTTCATTGCCTTCCAATTTCTACGGTAATATCTTTGACGCTACAGTAGTGTCCGGAACCACCGTCGTAGAGGCATTTTTGCCAGGTGGAATTACACCGATCACCTCCGCGACCATCCGCACTGAGGGTTTGAATTTTGCATATAACATAGATATACCCAGTGATGCGACAGGTACACTTGTAAAAGATGGCGGTCTGGAAGGCGATGTTGTCACCTTTAAGATCAATGGAGTCGTTGTCGGCACTGGTATATGGCATAGCGGTACGAATGTCGAACTGAATTTCGCAACCGTCTCCTTAAGCGATCTGAGTCAGGTATACGATGGCTTGCCCAAGTCAGCAGCCTTTACAACCAATCCAACGGGATTGATGGTGAACCTCACCTACAATGGTTCGTCGGTTGTGCCGACTAATGCCGGCAGCTATGCAGTTGTTGCCAACATAACTACTCCTAAGTATGCTGGGATGGCTAGTGGAACTTTGGTTATCGCCAAAGCCAGCTCGACAACCACATTATCCGGTGGCGGCACATTTGTCTATAATGGTTTGTCCCGCCCGGCGACAGTCTCTGTTACAGGTGCTGGCGGTTTGAATCAAACCCCTTCGCCTGTTTATTCAGGAAGCTGTATTGCAGCGCCTGTGAATGTGCTTGATACGCCCTGCACGGCCGGTTATTCATTTGCCGGCGATGCAAATCATGAAGCCAGCACAGGATCGGCTACTATCGTCATCACTCCTGCAACCGGCACGGTCACCTTAGGCAGCTTGAGCCAGACTTACAACGGCTCGCCCAAACCAGTGACTGCTACCACTACACCTGCAGGCCTCCACGTGGATATCACCTATGGTGGTTCTGCCACCGCCCCAACCAATGCGGGCAGCTATGCAGTCGTCGCGACGATCAATGATCCGAACTCAGCCGCCGGGACAGCCAGCGGCACGCTGGTGATTGGCAAGGCAACAGCCACGCTCACTTTGAGCAATCTGACCCAGGCCAATACTGGCACACCAAGATCAGCCATGATTACAACCGTTCCTGCAGGGCTGAATGTTGACATTACCTATAATGGTTCCGCAACCGCCCCGACCAATGCGGGCAGCTACGCGGTCATAGCCACAGTTAATGATCTGAATTACGCGGGTACCGCCAGCGGCACGTTGCTCATCACCCCCGCAACACATAGTATCGCTCTGGTACCGGGCTGGAACCTGGTCTCGTTCAATCTGCAGCCAACAAATACGGCTGTGACAAATGTCCTATCCAGTGTTGCCGGTAAATACAACCTGGTCTATGCCTGGGATGCATCTGTTGCCAGCAGCAACTGGAAGAAGTACGATCCGACCGCTCCATTCGGAAATACCTTGGTAGGTCTGGATGAGAAGATGGGATTCTGGATCCATATGACAACCGCGGGTACTTTGGATGTGGTTGGCAATGTTCCCGCAGCAACCACTATTAATTTATCAACAACTGCTGGTGGCTGGAACCTGGTGGCCTATCCCTCAGCCAACGGCTCACTTTCACCCGCTTCGATCGGGGGGGGCAATGTCGCCTTGGTGTATGCCTACCATGCAAATGATGTATCAGACCCGTGGAAACTGTATGACCAGTCTGCCCCATCTTGGTCTAATGATTTGACCGTCCTGGCTCCTGGTTGGGGTTACTGGGTCAAGGTCATCGCGCCCCAAACTTGGAACGTACCGTACTAAGCGCGACAAACAATCAATAAGTTCAGATTATCGCAATGTAGTATTGGGGAGGGCCTCTCGGTCCCCCCAATACTACCCAGCGAATGCAGCGACAGTCTAAACGCACTGGAGAAATAAATGACACGATCGATAAAAATCTTGCGCTTGTCCCTTTTGATCTGCCTGATCAGCCTCTTCATCACCATCCCCGTATTGGCCATGCCGGCACTGCCTTCGAGCTTCTATGGTGTGGTCAAAATGAACGGCAACAGGGTTCCTGATGACACACTGGTTGAAGCCCTGATCAATTCTAAAGTATATGCCAAAGGCTACATCCAAACCTATCAGGGCAGCTCGATCTACACTTTGGATATCCCCGGCGATGATACAGATACGGTCGTGCAAGATGGAGGTCGTGATGGCGAAACGATTCAATTCATGGTCGGAGGAGTATTGGCGGGCGAAACAGGTATATGGAAAAGCGCTACGAACGTTAATCTCGATTTGAATCTGGCCGGTGTTGTTGGGGGAATTGCTGAACCCCAGGTTTCCCGCCCACAAATAATACCCACCCAGACAGCGATAATGATCATTCAATCTTCGCCGGCACCTGAGCAAACATCCGCAGCGGACCCACTACCCACACAAACAATTGCTGCGGTAATACAGGCGTCACCCGTTCCAACACAAACACAAGTTGTGCAGATCCAGCCCTCGTCAATTTCCACTTCAGCTATCCAATCCACTCAAATGGCAGTCCTGCCAAATGAGTCTTCATTGATACCCGCCACAATTAATTCTTCATCGACTTTGCCTGCGGATTCAGAGAACGACTCCAGCAATGGCAATAAGGTAACGGCAGTAGCGGCAGTGGCCTTTATTTCTGCTGGAAGTATATTCTTCGCCATGAGACGTAGGATTAATATTGTTGGCAAATCAGATTCTTCGAAATAAAAACAAGACCGGAAGGAGTTCCCCAAATGAAAAGATTACGCATATTGAACGCCCTTATCATAACTTTTAGTATGCTGCTCACCAGCGTATCAACGGTAATGGCATTTCCTCCCCTGCCTTCTGGTTTTTACGGTACTGTAAAGATTAATGGCGCCAATATACCCATAGGTACGATCGTCTCGGCCAGGATCAATGGTGTTGAATACGCTTCAAGGGCTGCCTTTGTGAATGGAGCAGACACTGTTTATTTTTTTGATGTGCCTGGTGATGACTCTTCGACACCCGCTGTGAAAGAGGGCGGTGTTCAAGGGGAAGTTGTGGCCTTTCATATAGGCGGTGCACTGGCCGGCCAGACGGCCACATGGATCAGTGGTACCAATGTCAATTTGAATTTATCTGTGATCACACCCATCTGTTATGCATTGACTCTCAGCCATACCGGTCAGGGCAGCGATCCTGTCGCGGCTCCTGTTAACTCGAGCGGCTGTGCTGCCGGTCAATACATTGCAGGCGCCTCCATCAGTTTGAGCGGGGCAATCCCAACTTCCGGCTGGCAGATCGGCAGCTGGGTTGGTACCAATAATAATGCCAGCACTGCCGGCAGTAACATGGTCACCATGCCGGCGAGTGCCAGTATGGTCAGTGTCAACTATGTGGTCAGCCCAAAACTCACACCCACAGTCATGGCGAGCGGTGGCCCATTTACTTATGATGGCGTCCCACATGCGGCAACTGTAACCGGCTCGGTGGCTGGTACGGTTAGCAATATCAAATATAACGGCTCAGCAACTGTGCCGGCCGATGCCGGTACTTATGCTGTAACAGCCAACTTCGTGCCGGTTGACGCGGTATCTTATAACAGCCTGACCGATGCCGTCGCCGGCTCAATCATAATCAATAAGGCCACACCGACCTTGTCGGTGACGAACTCTCCTGTCACGTTTAATGCCTCTCCACAGGCGGCTGCTGTAATTGGGTCAGTGGCAGGCACTGTCAGCAATATTCTAACTGGCGGTTTGGCAGCGCAAACCGGTGTCGGTACGTATGCGGTCACGGCAGACTTTGTGCCGAACGATGCGGTCAATTACAAAAGTCTGACCGGCGCACCGGCCGGTAACTTTGTTATCAATTCCGGTTCCGGCGGTTTTGGACTTGGTGGCGATACAACGGGTGTCTTCAGACCGAGCAACGGAGTGATATTTCTCAAGAACGCGAATACCAGCGGATTTGCAGACATTGCGCTCAATTATGGCCTGGGCGGAGACTATCCAGTCACAGGCGATTGGAATGGTGACGGAACAGATACGATCGGCATTTATCGAAACGGTGTCTTCTACCTGCGCAATTCCAATACGATCGGCTTCGCGGATATAGTGTTTGCTTTCGGCCAGCCAGGTGATCAGCCAATTGCAGGGGACTGGGATGGAGATGGTACTGACACGATCGGTATTTACCGTAGTTCGGCGATCACCTTTATGTTGCGCAATAGCAACTCTGCGGGCGCATTTGACACCAGCTTTTTGCTGGGATTACCAGGGGATGTTGGAATTGCCGGCGATTGGGATGGCGATGGCCTGGACACGACCGGGGTCTTCAGACCGAGCAACGGAGTGATATTCCTCAAGAACGCAAATACAAGCGGATTTGCAGATATTGCGCTCAATTATGGGCTGGCAGGCGATCAGCCGGTGACTGGTGATTGGGATAATGACGGGATAGATACGATCGGGGTCTATCGAAATGGTCAATTTTATCTGCGAAACAGCAACACGATCGGGTTTGCCAATTTAGTATTTGCATTGGGAATTCCAGGTGATATGCCGATTATAGGGAATTGGGATGGAGCCCCGTAATACGAAGGTTGCCCATACCTGATTTGTATTACAGTTCAATGGGAAAATAAAATATTAGGTTGTTAGCATACCCAAAGTGGTTTGGATATGCTAACAACCTCTGATTATTTAAATATATCCCAAACCTTATTTCCAAATACTGCCGTACTCGTTTTCACCTTTGAGGTATTGGCCGCGTTCAAAGCGCATGGGGTCGAACCCGCTGATGTCAACGGTCTTCGATCTTCCATCCAGGATCAATTCGCTCATGCACAGGCCGACAGCGGGGGAGAGTTTGAAGCCTGTGCCGCTGAAGCCTGTCGCGAGGAAATATCCCTGCGGACCTGCCGCGCCGATAATGGCGCGCTGATCGGGAGTCAGGCCATCACGCCCGACATGCGAGGAATGCAGTGAGCCTTGTTCCATCTCAGGGACGCGTTTGCAAATGCGGTCGATCGCGCGCTCGACAAAATCTTTGGCGACATAGCCCAGATCTTCTTCCGCGGGTTCATCGAGGCGGCTGTCATCTTCAAGCGCGACCAATGTCAGGTTGCCAGAATCAGGCCGAAAGTACATGTTGAGCGAATTATCAATGACGGTGAGATGATCTGCGATCTGTGCAGGACGGCGGATGTGGACCACATCATGTGTCCATGTTCCAAGCGGAATGGTGACCCCGAATAGTTCGCTCACTTTACCGGCCCACGCGCCTGCCGCATTGATAATGATCGGCGCGGAAAAATTTCCGCGAGATGTTTGCAAGCCAGTTACTTTTCCGCCCGCAGTTTGTGTGCCGCTAACTTCGCAATCCTGTACATAAATCGCGCCATGATCCTTTGCCGCTGTTAATAATGAATTGGCGGTCAGCATCGGGTCGGCGTACCCTGATTCAGGTTCGTAGGCCGCGAACGCAATATCGTCTGTTTTGAAATGGGGAGCGAGTTTTTTTACATCCCCGCCGCTGATAACATTGGCAGGGATGCCGATCTTCTGATGCATTTCAACATTTTTGCGCAACTGAACTTCATGATCGGCTGTCTCAATATGCAAGAATCCCGTTCGGCAGAATCCGCACTCGCCGCCCACACGCTCGCTCCAATTCCGAAAGTATTGAAAACTTTCCCACGCCAGCCGCGATTCCACTTCGAGATCGTAGTGCATCCGCACAAGTCCGCTGGATTTGCCTGTGGCTCCATAGCCGATCTCCTTGCGTTCCAGAATGACGGGCTTTAAGCCGCGTTGCGCCAGATGGAATGCAGTGCTAATGCCGATCACGCCCGCGCCGATCACGATCGCATCAAAATTTTTTGTCATGGTTGTTCCTTCGATTTTGTGAAATTCGCTCATTCGCAAAATTCGCGTTAAAGATTTTGGGCAGTATACCATTGGGAATGTTTACATAAAAATCATTATGTTTTTCTGATTACACTTGCGCTGGCGCTCGGTGCAAGTGCGCGATCCGTTTGTCGTGAAGACGCTGCTTTGGCCAGGAACAAGAGCGCCTCGCAGCGACATGGTTATATTGCGATATACTACCTCAATGCCAAAATCAAAAATCGGATTCTTCGGCGGTACTTTCGACCCGCCCCACATTGGGCATCTCATTCTTGCAAGTGAAGCCGCTCACCAATTTGGATTAACGCGCCTGCTTTGGGTGCTTAATCCTGATCCACCGCATAAACAGGAAATGGAGATTACTCCACTTGAACATCGCCTTCAGATGTTAAAGCGTGCGATTTCTGATAACCCCACTTTTGAGCTTTCAAGACTTGAGATAGACCGCCCCGGCCCGCACTTCACCATTAATACAATTCGATATCTGGTTCAACACGAACCAGATGCCGAGCTATTTCTTTTAATTGGCGGAGACTCTCTTCGCGATCTGCCAACCTGGCGGTTCCCCGCTGAAATTGTAGCGGCTGTTTCCAAAATTAGCGTGATGCGCCGCCCCGGTGACTCCTTCGACATGGCTGCGCTCGAATCCCAGATCCCCGGGATAACGGATAAGGTCAGTTTTATCGATGCGCTCTTGTTGAATCTGTCTTCGCGTGAAATTCGACGCCGTGTCGCCGCAGGGGATGAGTATCGTTATTATGTCCATCCATTGGTGTATGAATACATCCTGGCAAATCGTCTGTATCGTGAAAAATAATGTCATTAATTCTTGATTCTCTTTTTTCATCGGTGGCCCTCAGCCATTTTATCGTGGATACATTTAATGCCAGCCGCCCGGTCCTGTTGACCTATCTTGGACTGAGTGAATCGCAGATCGCTTTGTTCTCCACGATCTATATCTGGACCTCTGCGCTGACCCAGCCATTCTTCGGCTGGATCTCTGACCGTACCGGTCCGCGCTGGCTTGCCGCTGGCGGTGTGCTGTGGATGGCAGTTTTCTACACTGCGGCTTTGCTCATTCCAGGGGATGCCGGGCTTGCGTGCCTGATCATCGCGGCATTGGGTTCCTCGGCATTTCACCCCGTTGGTGCGGTGCAAGCCACCTTGCGCGGACGTGACCTGCTAAAGGGACGCGAGACAACCTCCACATCGATCTTTTTTACTGCGGGCCAGCTCGGTCATTTTATCGGGCCGATCATTACCGGGCTTCTTCTTACCAGATACAAATTACCGGGTCTATTCATTATCCCGGTTGTTTCCATACCGATCGCTTTTTCAGTAATGTATCAATTACGGGCCAATCATCCTCACCCCAAATCACTGCAAGGAAATAGATCCAACCGCCTGCAGGCCGGGATCCTGTTCATTGTTGTGCTGGCATTGGTGGCAACTTTACAATCCTGGGCACAGGCCAATATGGTGAACCTCATCCCCAAGTACATCAAAGACCTTGGGCAGGGTGCAACGATCTATGGAAGTATGGCGGGTTTGTTCATGGGTGGTTCCGCGCTGGGAAATATCCTCGGCGGATATTTTGGAGACCGATATCCAAAGCGTTATGTTGCCTCGGCAGTATTATTCCTGGCTGCCATCCCGATCTATATTGCCAGTTTGATCGGATGGTCGTGGTGGTTATTTGTCCTTATTCCCATGGCTGGAGCCTTTACCGGCGCGGTGCACAGCATTATGGTGGTTCTTTCCCAGCGTATCATTCCCGGCGGGATGGCGCTCGCCTCCGGACTTGCGCTTGGCTTCATCTTTTCATCAGGCGCGCTGGGATTGTTGTTCAGCGGTCATCTGGCTGAAGTATACGGTTTCCCCTTCGTGTTAACCATGACGACGGGCATGGTGTTGCTTGCGTCACCGCTGGCTTTGTTATTGAAAGAGCCCGCCAAATGAGAATGGACTACTTGATCATATTCTTTAATTCATCTGATAGTAATTGAGTAAATACCGCCTGCCCCTGTTCGTTCAAGTGGATCGAATCCCTGAATAGATCGTGAGTCAGGCGCGGATCTGAACCATGGTCGAGGTATTGCACTTTTTTATTCGCCAGATAATCGCCAAGGGAATTAATATAACCTTTAAACTTGGGGGAGTTTGTGATTCTTGAGTCAGCCGATTCTACTTTGATGCGTACAAAGATCATTTGGATGTTGTTTTCTGCCGCGATCTCGATCATCATTGGAAGATAAGACCGCGCCAGCTGGGAGTCGAAGTCCAGTTGATCGGGTGTGTATAGATAGGATTCAGCCGCTGCAACCGCGTCCACCAGCGCGTTGGGTTCAAGATCTGCCCCGCTGAAGATATCCCCCATGGCGTAGTCTGTGCAATTGCGGTCACAGCCGGCGAGTTGGGGCGCAAAATAACGGATGCTTGAATCGATACTGCCGCGGATACTTGCGCGTGCAATATACAGGGGGAAATAACGCTCGGCCACGAGTTCAAGCGGATTCATCAAATTGACAAAAGAATATTGAATGAGTTCAGGTTCGCGGCGCGCGGCGTATTCATCCACCAGGTCAAAATAACTGCCATGGACACGGTAGCCGGGCGCGGTCAACATGGTGTCTCGAAAGAGGATCAATAAGTATTTTGGCTTATACGGCGATTCAGCGATATTATTTTTTAGGATCAGATACCACAATGCCGAGGCAGAGCCGGGAATGCCAATGCTGTATACAGATTTATCTGTTAGCTGAGCCAGCAGATCCGCATCCACGCCGTTGACCAGGGTGGAATCTCCCATCAGGACGATCTCCGGTTCCTGCTCCACCAGAATGTCAATGTAATTCTGGCGCATTTGTTTATCCAATGATGGCCCCGCTTCGCGCGGGAATTCCATGCCGCTGCTGCGTGGGATCATGATCGAGCTGGCGGCCAGAATGATGGATAGGATCAGGCTGAATTTAAGGAAGAAGCGCATATTGATCCTAGAATTGAACGTAAATAAAATCTGACGAGGCGGAATTGATGTAGATCATGATCAAGGCGGCGGCAATGGCGTAATAAGCGGCCTGCCCCCAGCTGTCTTTTGAGTACTGATCCAGCAGGCTCTTGATGATCAAGGGCAGCGAATAAGCCAGGGTCATGGTCAGCGCGATCAAACCCAATACCAGATCGTTTTGTGAATTGATGAATGGAGTATTGAACAAAGCATTACCCAGCCAATGGATGTTGGGCGCGCGGAACATTGCCCACCCAAAAACAATGAAAGCAAACATGACCAGCCACGCAAGAGCGGTTTTGATCTTCGAGGTTGGTTTCCAATCACCGCGGATGCCGATCCACTGATACGCTGCGATCAGCACACCGTAATACACGCCCCACAATATGTAGGTCCAGCCAGCGCCATGCCACAGACCGCTGATGAACATAGTTGCCAGCGGCGGGATGGATATGCTCAGGCTTTCGTTAAGTTTGATGCGGCTTTGCATGAGCGCGCGGCGGGTGGGGAAGAAGATGTAATCCCGAAGCCAGTTGGACAGGCTGATGTGCCAGCGGTTCCAGAAATCGGTCGGGGTCAGCGAGGTATAGGGCAAATTGAAATTCTCGGAAGTCTTAAATCCCAGTAATAGGGCGATCCCACGCGACAGATCGGTGTATGCCGAAAAATCCGCCAGGATCTGCAGGCTAAAGCCAAGCGCGCCGCACATGAGCAAAAAACCCGTTGGTTCGCTAAACCCGAAGATGCGATCCACGATCACTTTGATGCTGTTCGCGATCACGAGTTTTTTGAAAAATCCCATCACCAGCAAAGGCCATGCTTCATAAAGATAATCCGCCGTCCAAATGCGCGCTGATTCGATCTGGGGTAATAATTTTTGCGGTCTTTCGATGGGACCCGCGACGATCTGCGGGAAGAAGGCAACATACAGCGCGAAATCAACCAGGGAGTGCGTGGGTTGCAGCGTGCCGCGCGAAACATCGATCATATACCCCAGTTTCTTCAGGGTGAAAAATGAAAGCCCGACCGGCAGCACGATCGCCAGTAGAAAAGCGTCTGCATGAATCCCGATGTCTTCCAGGGCGTTATTCACACTGCCGCTGAAAAAAGAAAAATATTTAAAAAAAGCGAGCACCCCTATATTTACGATCAGGCTCATCCCCATAAATTGTTTTTTGCGCATGGGGTTTGATCTCATCCCGCGCGCAAGCAAAAAATCCGCGAGGATGGAAGCGCCGAGCAGAAGCGCATACCAGGTCTGCATCCAGGCATAAAAAACAAAACTTGCCGCCAGCAGAATCAAATTCTGCCAGCGGCGCTCACGGATCACCCAATACAGAATAAAAAGGATCAGGTAGAAAAGCAGAAAGTCATAACTCGTGAAGGACATCCTACTTATCTTCCTCCTCGTTTTTCAGGATCATGACCCGGTAGGCTTCGGCATACTCGAGTTCTTTTTCCTTGCCTTCTTCCATTGCCCATTCGCGCATCCATTTATCCACATCATGCGTGTCGGATTGGCTGATATGTTTTTTTAGCGCCTCAATTTTTATATCGAGCGTATCTTTAATGTCCACCCACGTATCGGATTTTTCGCTGCCGTGAATATATAAGCGTTTGACATCATGCGGTTCATGCCCCGCTTCAAGCAGGTCGGTGAAGATCAGCCTTGTCCCGGCGGAGGGGAAGACCGCGTACACGGCGGCTTCTGCGGCGGCGCGATGATCGGGGTGATTGATGTATCCGTTCCCATAGAACCAGCCTGAAGGGTCGCCTGTGACGACTACGTCCGGTTTGTGAATGCGGATCAGGCGGGTCAGATCCTTGCGCAGTGCCAGACTCGCGACGAGTTCCCCGTCTGGATAATGCAGAAAGACGGTCTCGCTGATGCCAAGCACGGCGTTCGCGGCGAGTTGTTCCGCTTCGCGCAGTTTCGCCAGCACGGGTTTATATTCTGCGCCCTTGGTCACATCATTCGAACCAGAGTCGCCACTGGTGATCAGCACCGAGATGACCTTGCATCCCGCCCTGGCCCATTTCGCTAACGTGCCCGCAACAGTAAAATCCTGGTCGTCAGGGTGGGCTTGAATGGACATTGCGATTTTTGGGAGGTATTCTTTTTCATTGGACATGGCCGTGATTTTACACCAGAGCGTAGAATCGAGAGAGCCGGGCTCGCCTGGCCCGGCTCTCTTTCACAAAGGAGGAGAAGACCCCCCCCCCCTTAACATAAACACACAGAACCATGTTGTAGCAAGCCCCCGTGAACTCCCCAACGCATCAGCCTGGTTTTGGGTTGAGCCCGCCGCTTCCCACAAACGGTCCGGGATCCCCGCCGCCAGAGGGGAAAAAAAAAAACCCACCGGTACACCAAAAACACACCCCGTCCTTTCGTTTCTTTTTTTTCTTTTTGCTGGGTTTGTTTGCTGTCCCCCCCCCCCCCCCCGCCCCCGGCCCCCCCCCCCCCCCCGCCGGGGGAGGGGGGGGACCCCGCGCCCGACACACAGGGACACCCGCGGATTGGCGGCCGGCGGCTTCCGGCCCCTTTCCACCCGCATTTGGACATCCATCAATATAAGGTCGGGTGAAACTTCCTCCGCTTTTTCCAGCGCTTCACCACCGTGGCGGGCTTCAAATACCTGATGTCCGCAGTTCTCCAGATAATCTCTGGTTATCATGATGTTGGATTCATTGTCTTCGACGAGCAGGATCTTCGCGTGGATCGTTGGCGCCGTTTTCTCCTGCGCCGCGTATTCTATCTGATCGTCATGCAGACTGCGTTCCTCTTCCCGTTTTGGATGCCATGGCAGGGAAAAACTAAAACAACTGCCGGGCCCGCTTTACTTTGCACATCCATGCTCCCGCCATGCATGCTGACCATTTTCTTGACCAGCACCAACCCCAATCCTGAGCCTTCGTATTGACGCGATAGGCTGCTATCGACTTGAACAAAGGGTTGGAATAATTTTTTCAAGTCTTCAGGATCAATGCCGATGCCTGTGTCTGTGACGGAAAAACGCATCAGACCTTCGCGGGCGTCCGTCTGCACTTCAAGTTTGACCTTTCCATGTTGCGGGGTGAATTTCACAGCGTTATTCAGCAGGTTGACCAGGACCTGTTTCAGGCGCATCGGATCCGCGAAGATCGTGGATGATGCCGCGGGAGGTTCATATTCCACAGCGATGGATTTTTTTTCAGCCAGCTGCTTGATAAATATCAGGCTCGACTGACAGACCTCATTCACATCAAAATGCGTGGGGCGAAGCTCGAAGTTGCCGAATTCGATCCTGGATACATCCAAAATATCGTTGATCAAACCCAGTAGATGCTCTCCGCTGGCGCGAATCGTCTGCACGGCCTGTTTTTGTCTTTCACTCAGAGGGCCGCGCACTCCTTCCAGGAGCGTTTCAGAAAAACCTAGAATCCCGTTCAGCGGCGTGCGTAGTTCATGGCTCATGTTCGCGAGGAATTCATCCTTTAATTTGGATGCCTTTTCCAGCGCAATATTGGCGGTCTGCAGTTCCAGCTCCGCCTGTTTGCGCTGGGTGATATCGAACAGAGAGGTACGGGTCATGACGAAGTTCCCGCTTTCATCGTAGATGGAGGTGGCGTTCACCAGGATCGGCAGGATGCTGCCATCTTTGCGGATGACATCAAATTCCAGGTCTTTGACCCAGCCCCGCTTCATTAAGATGGGGAATTGTTCAGCAAAATTTTTTTTACTCTCTGGTGTAAATAGTTCCCCAAAGGATTTGACTCCAACGAGTTCTTCACGTGAGTAGCCCAGCCAGTCTAATTCAGTTTGGTTGATCTGGACGATCACACCCTGTGCGTTGAGTGAGTGATAGCCAGCAGGGGCGTTGTTATACAGGTCTTGTACTTCCGCTGTCCGCTCCTGTACCCGCTTTTCCAGTTCATGGGTATATTGGCGGATCAACTCCTCGGCCTGCTTGCGCTCGGTGATGTCCAAGATATTCCCGATGATCGACGGCTGACCTTCAAGGTCAACCCGCACCCCCAACGCCTCGATGGTTTTGATCTCTCCATTTTTGCATAGACCGCGGAATTCGTAGCGGAGCGATTCGACCTCGCCTGCAATTCGGCGGCGGATGTTTTCTGATACAAGCGCGCGGTCATCTGGATGGATCAATGTGAGTGCATCTACGCCAAGTAATTCCTCGGGATCATACTTGAATATTTCAGCCAGAGCCGCGTTAACATACGACAGCTTCCCATTTTGGACGATGTAGATGCCCGCCAGTGAATTTTCGCTGATGGCGCGGAAACGCAGCTCGCTACCCCGCCGCGCTTCTTCGGCCTGTTTACGTTCGGTAATATCCTGAACCGTGCCGATACTCTTGATCGGTTTCCCGGCTTCGTTAAACTTGACCCTGCCATCAGCGAGTACATGACGGATCGAACCGTCTTTGTGAACGACGCGGTACTCCATGATGGGGGAACTGCCATCTTCCAAATTGTCATTAATGCTGTTGGTGAACTTTTCAATATCATCCGGATGGATCAAGGTTAGAAGGAATTCCGGTTTTCCATCAAAGGCTTCAGGTTCGACGTCAAAGACACGGTACATTTCCTTTGACCATGTTACTGTATTGGCGCGCATGTCCCATTCCCAGCTGCCGATATGGGCCATGCGCTGGGCTTCCGCCAGGCTTTCCTCGCTGGACCGTACAGCAGCTTCTGCCAGCTTGCGTTCGGTGATATTCGTATTGAATCCATACCAGGTGACACTGCCATCAGGCAATTTCTCAGGGGTTGACCTTGAGTAGATCCATTGGCTTTCCTCCCTGCCGGGGATCTGCACCCTGAACTCACAGGTAAAGAAGGTCAAATGCTTTGCAGAGAATTCAATATCATGCATAACTCTTTCTGAATCTTCAGGATGGATCACCCTGGCGATCGGAGCAAAATCATCAGCCACATCTTCAGGTGTGCATCCGAAAATATTCCTGATCCCTTCCGAGGCGACCGGAACATAATAGGTTCCATCTGGTTTGCGGGTAAATTGGTAGATCAGATCGGGCACATTGGCGGAAAGCTTTCTGAATTGCATATCTTTTTCGCGGATCTTTTCCTCCGCCTGCTTGCGTTCGGTAATGTCGGTGGTGACCAGGAACACCCCCAGGTTGACTCCATTGTCAGTGCGGACAGGCGAGAGACGATATTCATACCAGTGCTGCGCCTTGCCCTTATAAAAAGAGCGCTCGAAATGGAGCATTTCACCGGCCAGCACCTTCTCGAAAGTCTGATCAAACCAGGACCGTTCTTCAGGCCGCACGATATCATAGATCGAGCCGCCAAGCTGCATGGAGCGTCCGAAAATTGCCTCCTCCTGCTCAATTGCGACATGGTTCATCTTTCGCACCCGCCGATCCGGGTCGATCAGCATGTAGGATTGTGTGCTATTCTCCCAAATGGCGCGCAGATTGGTTTCACTTTCCTGTAGTGCAAGCTCGGCCATCTTTTGTTCGGTGGTGTCAAAGAAAACGGTCACGAATTTGTTGTTGATCGGCTGGGATGTGGAAATATGCCTCCACTTATTGATTTCCGGCACGTGGTATTCAACTTTTATCGACTGGCTGATACCCAGATTTATTTTCCAAAAATCATGAATGTACTTGGAACTCATTTGATACACTTCGGTGGCTTTTTTCCCAACGGTCTGTTCGCGGGTCAGCATCGCAATGCGTTCAAAGGCCGGGTTAACCTCCAGGATGCGATAGTCAATGATCTCGCCTGCTTCATCAAAAATCAATTCATTGAGCGCCATGCCTTCTTCCATTACGTTAAAGACATCCTGCAGCTTTTGTTCACTTTCACGGATCAGCTCTTCAGCTCGTTTGCGTTCCGTGATATCACGCAGGGTCATGCTCGTCCTGAGATTTCCATCCTTATCCTTGAAAACAGAGGAGGAAACATCAGCCGGGAATTTTTCACCGTTCCTGCGAATGAACATTAACTCGCCTTCAAATTTTCCCGTCCGATTCCGTTCCTCCAGCGCCACAGCGAGTCCTGGGTCGGATGCATCCACGATTCCGCTGCGCCCGATCCGCTTGATCTCTTCTTCCGTGCGTTCGAACATGCGGCAGCCGGCGGGGTTGATAGCAAGGATATCTCCAGTGGGCGAGGTAAGCAGGACAGCGTCGAGGGATGAATCGAAGATCGCACGGTAGCGTTCCTCGCTGGTTGCCAGGGATTTGATATCGATTTTCAACATGAGATGGATCAGGCCGGCGCTGATCAGTACGAATAACCAGCCTTTGGCGGTTTGTATCCATAGGTGGATGGGCGAACCTGGCGCGGTAAATAATTCCAATGCCCTGTCTGAAAGCAATATCCATAGGAACCCGAATAATACGTATCTGAGTGCGGTGCGCAGGGGGGTAAAATTTTTTTCAATGGTCATGATCTTATTCCGTGGTTAAACGTGATGGACATTGCGGGCAGGCGGGCTGAAAAATGTGATCCATGGCGAGTATAGCATCAATGAAATCGAAGTCGGTAATTCTCATTTGTATAATAGACTGTATCGGGTAATTAGAAAAAAATGTCGCGAAGGTTGCGCTCTTCGCGGTAAATTTAGCCTCTTTGCCAACAGCCGCTTCTAACTGAAGAGCTGTCAGTTTTCACTTTTTACCGATCTCGGTGCGGTTGCGCCCTTTTTGCTTGGCGTCGTACATCGCTTGGTCGGCGCGGCGAAATGCATCTTCCACAGCCTCTGCCGGCGAGATCTCGACGATACCGATGCTGAGCGTTACGCAGACGTCTCCTTTGGGTGTCGGCAATGCGATCGCGGCCACACCCTCACGGATGCGCTCCGCCAGCGCATAAGCCTGCTCTGACCTTGTCATCGGCAGGAGGATGATGAATTCCTCACCGCCATAGCGTCCGAGGATATCCGCGGTACGCAGTTCCCTGCCGGCGATGCGTGTAACCTGTTGAAGCATCTGATCTCCGACCGCGTGGCCGAAGGTATCATTTACTTTTTTGAAATGATCAATATCGAACATCAGCACCGTGAGCGGGCGCTGATAACGCGCGGCGACCTCGAACTCGTGCTCCGCGCTTTCAAGCAGGCAGCGGCGGTTGTTAATTCCAGTCAGCGGATCGATACGCGCCAGTTCCTGCTCGCGGACGAGCGAGGTCTGCAGGGCGAGGTTGACCGCTTCGAGCAATTGTTCCGACCGTTTACGCTCTGTGATCTCCTGATGGATGATGACCGTGCCTGGGCGGGAATTATGCTGGGGCAGAATGGTGACCGTGAACCAGCGCTGCTGTGTCGGCGAATGACACGGGTATTCAGTAATGAACTGGTCGAGGGTCCCGGTCATGACCGCGCGAATGGCCTGTTCCACCTGACGGGAGATCGGATCGCCCTGACGGGTGGCTGCTTCGCAGGCGGTCAAATAATTGGCGCCAAGATAGTCTGCCGAGTCAGCGGAATCATTTTCCTGCGCAAATTTCCTCCAGGCTTCGTTGACCGCCACGATCACCCCGCGTTCATCCAGCACGGCAATGTGGGCTGTCAATGAGTTTAGTATGTCTTTGACGAAGAGTTCACTATCCCGCAGGGCGCCATCAGCCTGAACCCGTTCCGTGACATCGATCGTGTAACCGGCCAATAAGGTTTTATTTCCCTGACTGATCGGGAATTTGATGGTGGTATAGTGGCGGCCGTTTAGTTCCTCGTCCAGTTTTAGCACTACTCCTTTTGAGACAACCGACCAGTCGTCGGCATTGATCTTTGCGGCGAGCTCGGGCGGAAAAAACTCCTCCATGCTCCTGCCGATCATATTCATACCCGATATGCCGAGCATCTCATGATAATTATCGCTGGCCTGCAGGACGCGGCTCTCAGTGGGTGTTACCGTTTTTATGAAAGTATATACAGGCGAGTAACGCATAAAGAGCGAGAATAGCTCAATGTTTTCGCGCAAAGCCTCTTCCGCCCGCTTGCGCTGAACAATGTCCCATGCCAGGCTCGCCAATTGTTCAACAACGCGGACATCATTGTCATTAAAATCTGTTGGCTTATTCCCGACGCCCATGATCATGACGATGGAGTCGTTCCGCAGAACAGGTACGACCAGCTCGCGCTGGATGGGCGCGTGTCCGGTCGGTAGTCCTTTGCGATGCGTGAGGCTTGGGTAATCGTTGTGGATCACCGCTTCGCGCGTCGCGATGCAGTCCACCCAGACCCCGGCCTTGTCCACTGAATAATGTTGTCCTTTGCCTGTGGCGCTGCACATATTCTTAAGGGTGTTGCTCGACCACATTTGCAGAAGCAATGTCTTTTGGTCTGCTTCAAGAAAGTGAGCGAATCCGATCTGGCTGCCTGTCAATGCTTCGGCTTTGTCGAGCGTCATTTGTAATATTTCATCCAGCGAATGTGAGTCGGCGGATTGACTGATCAGCAGCCGGGTTTGCTGAATGGCTTCAAGCTGTTTGCGCTCGGTGATATCTTCGATGGTCACAAAGACTTGATAGGGTTGGCTCTCATTTGGCTTAAACTGAGGAATGGCATTTATGCTCATCCACATAAAATCGCCCTGACGCTTTCTAGATACTTTGGCGATCGAATTGCGAACAACCTTTCCTGTAATTAAGGCTCGCATTGAAGGATGATCTGCGGCTTTTAATTCCTCCCCGTTTTCTGCAAAGACTTTCCAATATGGCTCATGAGATGTCTTGCCGAGGAATTCTTCCCGGTCCAGTCCAAACATTTCTAGCGCGGCATTATTAACATCGATCAACTGGCCGTCTGCCTGTTGATAGAACACACCCTGTGCCATATTCTCGAACATGGTGCGGTATTTTTCCTCGCTGCGGCGCAGTTCTTGCTCTGCCCGTTTTCGCTCGGTAATATCGCGAAAGAAAACCAGGTCGGTGGCTTGCCCCTGCCAGATGGTCTTTGTTCCGCTGACTTCGACTGGAAGGCTCGTACCATCCTTGCGGCGCAGAATCGTTTCATAAGTGGATGGCAGCGGCTTGCCCGTCAGGCGGTCAGCCAGCCGCTGTTTCAAGAGTGGGTAGGCTGCCGGGTCCGCCAGGTCTTGTTGCGTGGTTTGTAATAACTCATCGGGCGTGTATCCCAGAATCTTGGCGGCATGCTCGTTTGCAAAGATATGCCGTCCGCTCGCTGTGCCGATCAGAATGCCATCCGACGTGCTCTGCGCCAGGTTTCTGAAATTTGCCTCGCTCATCCTTAATTCTTCTTCCATACGTTGGCGTTCAGTTACGTCTTCGATAAAACCCTCGAAGGCCATTGCCTGACCGTCCGCGTTGTAGAGCGTGCTTATATACAGACGGCCCGCGAATGTACTGCCATCTTTTCGGCTGTATAGATTTTCAAAGGTGTTCAACTGCGGGTTTTCTTTCCGCAGGCGTATGATCTCCGACCTGCGGTGAGGATCAGCAAACAGTTCCAACGATATATCTTTAATATTTGCTAAAACGGCTTGCGGCGATTCGTAGCCGAACATTTTTGCGAAGGCGGGATTGACAATGATTACTTTTCCGTCCAGGGTCGATTGAAAGATCGCAAGTATTGCCTTGTCGAACAGTTCCCGATATCTTCTTTCGCTTTCACCTAAGTCCTTTGCTCCCTGAATGTGTTCGGCGACCAGAACACATAATAACAAACCTGAAAAAGCGGCGGTAAAGAGAAATAGTTGTAGTGAAATTAGTTGTTGGGATTTGGTCTGGCCTGCGATGGCGAAGATGCCGTGATCTTGCAAGGTGTGTCCAATCGCAATGCCTGCGAAGAGGATGAGCGTGCCGCTCATACGGTGAATTCCGAACCTGAACGCCAGCCAGATCAGGAATGGGAAAACCATATAATTCCGCAGCAGCGGGCTTTCAGCATCGGTAAAAGGTCCGAATAACAACCAGGCAAAAGACAGGATTAATGAAAGAAGTAAAACACCTTCAAGGATATTGCGCGGGGCGATAGGTCGAATATCGGACGGACGGTTGAACGTCGTGACAATAAAAGGCGTCACAAGGATCATTCCCAGACTGTCCGATGCCCACCATAACTGCCATGTATTTATGAAAGGGGCGCCAAATGCCAGCGCGGGGATGGCTGCGCCAAGCAAACCGGTGATGCCATTAACACAAATAACTGCCGCGAATAATGTAAATACTTCGCGGATTTTTGTGAAGCTGATTTTCGATTTACAAAAATAGGTGATGACCCACGCGCTGAGCAATGGTTCCAGGATATTCGCCAGTGCAAATCCAAAACTGACCGCAAGCGTGTTCCCGCTGCTCCAATTCCCCGCGGCATTGATGATAAAAAATACCGCCAGAATTCCGTTCCACTGGTTTTTGGGTTGGAGCAATAAGATTGCCAAAGCCAGTCCGCTCGCCGGCCAAACAGCAGCGATCCCTTCAGGCTGTGCTACAAACAAAAGCCCGACACGTACTGAAACCCAATACGCGATTGCGATCACAGCCCAACGGGCTGCCTGCGGCCAAAACCGTTCAGGTGGATCTGTCCGCGACCTATTCCGGATTTGGTTCATAATTTTCTCCAATAAGACTCTTCCTGATCGAATTTTGTCTTCTTAGAATGGGCGCTGCCGGGCTTGAGGTTGACCGGCTGGGATGAACTCCCCGCGTGTCATGTGATATGAACCGAGAGGAAGTCTGTCATTATGTAGCATATCAAATAAAGTGCCGCCAAACAAGATAACAAAAATAACAATTTCGTCAGCATTCATAATGAAGCGGGGAGGGGTTCAGGGTGTAGCGCCAGCCTGGGCGCGCTGGAACGTGACTTTTGCCATTTCTCCAACTCTGTGAAAGAGAGTACAATTTCCCCATATCCAAACAAGGAGACAAGCATATGACCATCATCCTCGACGGTTCCTCACTCACAGTTGAAAAACTGGTTGCCATTGCGCGTAATAACGAGAAAGTTGAATTGGCCCCCGAAGCATTGGAGCGCATCAAGATATGCCGCGTCATGCTGGAGGACAAACTTGCAAAAAAAGAGATCATGTATGGCACCAATACCGGCATCGGCGAATTCTCCGAAACGATGTTGAGTGATCAACAGGTTTTGGAATTTCAAAGATATCTTGTCTATAATCACGCGGCTGGGATCGGCGACCCGGCGCCCATCGAACACGTCCGCGCGGCGCTGGCGGGACGCATCAACGTTCACGCGCACGGCAATTCCGGCTGCCGTCCCGAGATCACATTGACCTATGTTGAGATGTTGAACAAGGGTGTCACGCCGGTGGTTTGCCAAAAGGGTTCGGTCGGCGCGAGCGGTGACCTGGCTCCGATGGCGCAAGCCGCGCTGCTGCTGATGGGGGAGGGCGAAGCCTTTTATAACGGCGAGCAGTTGCCAGGCGCGGAGGCGATGCGCAGGGCCGGGATCGAAGTCCCCGGGCTGATGGCAAGAGACGGCCTGGCCGCGATCAATGGCTCCAATCTGTTGACCGCCATGTCCGCGATCCATATTTATGATATGGAAAGATTCATCAAACAGACCGAGATCGCCGCGGCGATGTCCATCGAAGCCCTGCTTGGGAACATGAAACCATACAACGCCAAACTGCATGAGCTGCGCGGATTCAAAGGCGCGATCACATCCGCGAAAAATATCGCGAAATTGGTTGAAGGCTCGGACCTGACCACCGGCAAGATGAAAACAAAAGTGCAGGATGCCTACTCGATGCGCTCTTCACCGCAGGTCATTGGCGCGGCGCGGGACGCGGTCGCGTATGCGCGCGCGCAGGTCGAAATTGAATTGAACGGTGTCGGCGATAACCCCATCTTTGTGCCTGAGATGAATCTCACGTTGACAGGCGCGAACTTCCAGGGCTCGCCGGTGGCGCTGCCGATGGATATGGCGGGCATCGCGATCACGATGGTCTGCGTTCTGTCTGAACGAAGACTCAATCGCCTGACCAACCCCGCGTTGTCACAGGGCCTGCCGGATTTCCTCGCGCACGAACCGGGCTTTTATTCCGGCATGATGCTCTCGCAATACACAGCCGATCACTTGATTGTCGAGCAAAGGATCCTGTCCACACCGGCGTCGATCCAATCCATCCCCGCCGCCGCGGACCAGGAGGATTTTGTTTCCATGGGCATGAACACCGCCCTCAAGAACGGGCAAATTCTGGATAACGCCTATGGCATTCTCGGCATCGAATTCATGGCTGCCGCGCAGGCGCTCGACTTCCGCGAGTTCACACCCGGCAAGGGGTCGCTCAAAGCGCGCGAAGTGATCCGCCGGCATGTGGATCATCTGCATGTGGATCGTCCGCTTTATAACGATCATAACAAGATGAAGGCGTTGGTGAAGTCAGGCGAGATCTTAGAGGAAGTGGAAAAAGCGATAGGAAGTTTGGGGTAGGAATGAAAAGAGACCGGCTGATAAGGCTGGTCTCTTTTTTGAAAAACTTGGCACTTAAATATCCCAAAATTTCAAAGCGGGTCTGGAGATTCATCCAGCATCTTCAGGAATATTTCAACCACATGCGGATCAAATTGCCTGCCGGATTGTTCAATGATATATTCGCGCGTCTGTTCGACGCTCCACGCCGGACGATAGGGGCGGTCTGAACGCAGCGCGTCCCACACATCTACGACTGCAAAGAGGCGGGCAACGAGCGGGATGTTCTCTTCTTTCAGCCCGCGCGGGTAACCGCTGCCATCCCATTTTTCGTGATGGCAGTAGGGGATATCCAATGCGGGTTTTAAGTATTCGACAAGTGAAAGCATTTCATAGGCATGGGTTGGATGCTGCCGCATGATCTTCCATTCATCAGCGCTGAGCGCGCCCGGTTTTAACAGGATATGATCGGGAACGCCTAATTTACCCATATCGTGCAGGAGTACGCCGCGGTGGACATGGATCAGTTCCTGCTGATTGATGCCCATTCTTTCAGCGATTTCCAAAGTTCTTTTTACCAAACGCTGGGTGTGCCCTTCCGTCTCTTTGTCACGCAGATCCATCGCCCGCGACCAGCCTTCGATCGTGGCATCATACGCCAGGCTGAGTTCTTCATGGGAATTTTGCAGGCTGTCGAATAATTTTGCATTCTCAATCGCGCTTGCGGCCTGTCCGGCGAATAGACTAAGCAGACGCATATCCGCTTCGTTGAATACACGAGAGGATGGTTTGATCTCGGCTACATCCAGCACGCCCAGAAGATGTCCGCTGTAAAGCAGGGGAACACCTAACATTGAGCCGTATGGGATTTTTTCATATAACGTTGAGCGAAATTCCCATTTTGAATAATCATCAATGATGATCGGCGATCTTGACTCTGCCACTCGTCCGGCCAATCCATCTCCTAATTGACGGCGTGTGCCGGGGGGCAGGTCAGGCCCAATACTGGCAACCAGTTCCAGGTTGGCCTGGTTTGAATCGTACAGGCTGATCGATGAGCAGAGCGCATCCAGTAATTTTTTCGCGCGCTCGATGATCTTGATTAAGACCGTGGACAGGTCCAGTTGCAGGGACAGGTCGAGTGTGGTTTCGTAGAGCCCGGCAAATTCCTGCGCGCGACGGCGGGTTTCACTGTACAGGCGTGCCGAGTGAATTGCGCCGGCCGCCTGTGACGCAAAGAGCGTCATCAGGTGTTCATCCTCTTCTGTGAATTTTCGTTTTGAGGATCCCGATTCGTCCGCGGTCAGCACGCCGATCAACTCCCCTTTGTAAAGCATGGGCACTTCGATCACGGCATGGATGGGGATGCCATTGTAAATGGAGGCGTGACCTTCCCAACTTGAGTAGTCATCCAAGCGGATCGGCAGACGGGTCTGCGCCACCCGTCCCGCCATCCCCTCGCCAAAACGCAGATACGCCCCAACGGGGTATCCCACTTCGGTGACCTTGGTCAGCCTGAGCGCGTTATTTGAGACCAGGTACATGCCGCTTGTGGATGATCTAAGCAATTTGCGGGCGCTGTCCACGATGGATTGCAGAAGTACGTTCAGGTCATATTGACCGGAGAGGGTCTTGCTCGTTTCGTATAACATCTCCAGCTGATTCACGCGGCTTTGTACGTTCTGATACAGGCGCGCATTGTGGATGGCCACCGCCGCGTGGACGGCGTATAGTTCCAACAAGGCGACATCGTGCTGGCTGAATTTTTTCGGCGGTTCAGCCATGAGGGTCAGCACGCCCAGGAATTCTTCACCCCGCAGGATCGGCGCGCCGACCACGGCCTTGAATGATATGCTGTTATAAATGGCCGCGCGTCCCTCCCAGGTTTCGTAATCTTCAACGGTCAGCGGTTTCCCAAGTTCCCAAACCTTTCCTGATAGCCCTTCACCGCGTTCGAGAAAATTTCCCGCGATGGGTTTTTGCGTGCCAATGGCGACAGCCAGTTCAAGTTTATCCTGGTCATCACGGTACAAATATATGCCGCCGCCGGAACTTTTTAGAAGTTCGCTGGCATGTGTGGTAATGGACTCGAGTAATTTTTCCAGATTTAATTCGGCGGTAAGACCGATGCTGATCTGGTGCACAGATTCAAGCTGTGAGTTTTGTCTGCTTAATTCCTCTTCAAAATGTCTGCGTTCGGTGATATCCGTGACAAAAACGGTCAACCCGGATATATCACCATCCTCATTTCGTATGGGGCTGTAGCGGTCTTCGTAATAGGTGCGATATTTTTGCGGGTCGCCATACTCCTCGACCAGGAGCATCTGTTCCCCGTCGAGCACGCGTTCGAAATTCTTTTTTGCCTTTTCGCGGTCCAGCGGGTCAGTGATCGCATTAAGCATATTCATACCGATCTCAATATCAACGCCCCAGATCGCCTTCATCGTGTTTTTATGAGTTACTGTGAATGCAATATAACAAAAGTTGACGTCAAGCGCGAAAATGACGATGCCTTGCGGGCTTTCCATGATCGACTGTAAAAGGATATTGTTCTTTTGCGCTTGGTTTTTGCTTTGGATCAGCGCTTCTTCCATCCGCTTGCGTTCGGTGATGTCGCGTCCATTTACAATGGTTCGGATCAACAGCCCGTTTTCATCGAATTCGCGGCGTAAGACATCTTCCACCCAAACATAGCCGCCTTGTTTGGTCTTGGCCCGGTATGAGTAAATACTTGAAGCCAGCTTAAGTTCGTTGCCGCGCATGATCTCCAGTAATATCCGTTCGCGGTCTTCAGGGTGAATCCGTTCCATGATCTCAGGCAGCCCAATGTCGAAATAGTCTTCGCTTGGAAAGCCCAATATTTTATTGTATGAAGGCGATACATAAAGCACTTTGCCGTCTGCGTTGATCAACGAGACCGCGTCAGAAGAATTCTCGGCGAGCAGGCGATAAAGTTCCTCGCTTTTTTGCAGAGTCTCTTCTGCGTACCTGCGTTCGGTGATATCGCGCACGATCACGGCCACAATAACTTTGCCGGCCGGGCTGATCAACTTTGAACTGACTTCCACAGGGAAATTTGTTTTATCCCTGCGTTGATAGACTGTTTCGTAAAGCCAGCCGCCTTTTTCGCGGATCACCTTCACCCACTCCAGCCATTGAGGGAAGCTGGCGATCTCCCGCGCAACATCCATTGGTCCGAGCTGGCTCAATTCTTCATTGCTGTACCCGAGCATGGTCCGCGCGCTCTTATTGAAATCGACATACTTACAGGTTTCCGCATCGATCAGGAAAATGGCGTCATTGGTCTCATCCATGATCTGTCTGAATTGCAGCAGGTTTTCTTCGGCTAGTTTTCTTTCCGTCAGGTCACGATTAATGGCGATGAAACTGACTGGCCTGCCCTCCGCATCCCTGGCCATGGAGACCGAAGCCAGAATGGTGAACAACGAACCATCCTTTCGATCTCTGAATTACTTCGCCCTGCCAGTGCCCGCTTTCGGTTAATTCCTGGAGCGCCGCTTCTGTATTTATTTCTGTCAGGTATTCTGTTTTTATAAACTCCAGTAACGGACGATTTAAAACTTCTTCTTTTGTCCACCCGTACATTTTTTCTGCAGCTTTATTCCACTCCAGGATGTTAAACTCCAGGTCTGTAACGATCCATGCGTCCCAAATATTGTTGATCAGGTTGCCGGTAAAATTCCACTCCCTGGCAGGCTGTGTATTTGACGTATTGTCTGCTTGGCTGGAAGCAGCTTGTCTTTTCCCCCGTTCTTTAGCTGGAGTAATTTTTTTCATAAGAGAAATTGAGTCGTAAGAAGTTTTAAATTGGATCTCGTTGAGGTTGTTCCTTGCCTATATTATCCTACATTTGTGCGAAGGATGGTAAAAAATCCATTAAAGTATTCAGCGAAATTACGCCCCCAAAAAACATCATTTTCTCTGAATTGGTTTGACCCTGGCTTTCTTTAAATTTTCAGCGGCTCTGAATTTCACGATCCTGCTGATCAATTTCAACGGCATCGGTTCATCCAGCGGGAATTGGACCGATCCCTTCGCGCCTTTATATATGGATAGTTCTTTTTGAAATGCTTCAATTCCGCTCTGGCAATGCGGACATAGTAGCGGCTGTGAACATCGCAGTCAGGGCAGAAGTAAACCTGCCAATGGTCTCGAACCTTCGTGTTCAGGGACAAAGCCCCCTGCTTTAGCTGTGGGGTTCGTTTACAAGAGCCTTCCCTGAAGGCTCTCTGCGCTCTCTATGGCAAAAATTATAAACCCTCGATCCATTTCATTGCCCCAGCTCCCGCTTTTCTTCCGCTCGCGAAACATGCTGTCAACAAATATCCGCCTGTTGGCGCTTCCCAATCCAGCATCTCGCCGGCGCAAAACACACCAGGCAATTTTACGATCATCAGATGATCATCCAGCGCCTCGAACGCCACCCCGCCCGCGCTGCTGATGGCTTCATCCAGCGGACGCGTCGCGATCAATGGTACAGGCAGCTGCTTGATATAGAATGCGAGCCGTTCAGAATTCCCAAACTCATCCTTGGGCACGAACTCGCGCAGCAACCCCGCCTTCACGCCCTTCATCCCAACTGTTTTTTCCAGGTGACTGGCCATCGAACGCGATCCGCGCGGCTTGGATAATTTCTCGGTCAACTGCGCCTCTGTTTTATCAGGCGCAAGATCGAGCAGCATGACTGCTTTTCCATTTGCCGATATTTCATCGCGCATCCAAGCTGAAGCCGCGTAGATCAAACTTCCTTCCACGCCTTCCTTTGTGACAATAAACTCGCCCTGCTGATGAAATGTCCCGAACGACAAGACCACGGATTTGATCGGCTGACCGTCAAATTTTTCCTTGAAGATCGGTGTCCATGCCACATCGAATCCGCAATTGGATGGTTTTAACGCTTCAACCTTAACCCCGGCCTGGTTCAGCCAATTGACCCATGCGCCGTCCGAGCCGAGCCTTGCCCAACTCCCGCCTCCGAGAGCCAGGATCACAGCATTTGCATTTACAATTTTGATCCCATCGGGTGTTTCAAACTCTACTTCGATCGTCCCGTAGGTTTGATTTGAAGCATCACCGCTTTTGAATAAACCCTCGGGACGTATCGTTCCATTCCATCGATGCCTCAAATGAAAAATGACCCCCGCATCACTCAATCCCTTTAACCACGCCCTCAACAACGGACTGGCTTTCATTTCATTGGGGAATACGCGGCCTGATGTTCCCACAAAAGTCTCGACCCCCAGTCTGCGCGCCCATTCGCGCAGGTCATCGGGCATGAAATCCAGCAGCCATTTTTCTATTTCTTTCCTGCGCTTTCCATAACGCGAGACGAATTTCTCGAACGGTTCCGAGTGGGTCAGGTTTAATCCGCTTTTGCCGGCCAGTAAAAACTTCCGCCCGAGCGATGGCATGGAATCATACACATCCACACTTACTCCGCGCTGAATTAACACCTCCGCCGCCATCAATCCCGCAGGTCCGCCGCCGATAATTGCAACTGAATGATTCATATGATGATTATAAAGGGTAATGTTCGCAGTCCGAACGCTTTGCATCCTTACTTCGCCTTATCGTGTCACTCCTGAGGTGTAGACGTTCGACTCCATCGGCGTTCAAAGCACCGAAAGTAATGCTCCCTGAACAACAAGCAGGAGTTCTGTAAAAACTCCTGATTGGTTCAGGAGTTTTTTATTTACGCCTTCTGCTTTCTGAACTATCTTTCCACGCTGACCACGCCGCCGACCGCGTTCAATTTTATATTCCACTGGCTCCCAATTTCAAACTGCTGAAACTCCGTGCTTGACCCCGGCTCGTAGGTGATCTGCCCGTCATCCGTGCTTAAGAAGACATGGAAAACTTCCGAGGCTGAACCAAGTCGTTGATCGCTGGAAATATTTGGGTTTTCATAAACAGGATAAAGGTCATTGCCATCCAGGGTATAGGTTTGGATCGTGTTCCATTCATCCACAGTGTAATCACAATATTGGGTGGTTTCCGTGTGACATTCCTGCACCACTTCTGCGAAACCATTGCCTTGTCAATGGACTTTTCTTCACATACTTCCTGAATCATCACGGCAGGATACGTTATAAGCATCAGAAGGCGGATTTCCGCTTTCATTCGAGTGATTGACCGCTTGAATTTCCTGTACCGGCACGGAGGTCTGCCATTGCACATCGGTCACTGTCCCAGCCAAAGTTTTGGATGGAATGACAAACATAAAAATCGCCGCGATACAGCAGATCAATAATGCCGCCCCGATCCCGGCGAATAACAGCCAATTTACTTTTTTCGTTGGTGCATTGGCGGCCGCTGGAGTTTGTGTTTGTGCTGCGGACGCAATGACAGGTGCAGTTGCCCGGGGCAGGGGAGAACCGCATTGTTTGCAGATACGCTCACTGCCCGGGTTTTCGGTCCCGCAATTTGTGCAGGTGACGGCCTTCGACGCAGGTGCGGCCGCTTGCAATACCTGTCCGGCTTGTCGCGCCTTGCCTTCCTTCAAATCACCGCCGCATTGCGAACAGGTTGCCGCGCTGGCTGGGTTGCGTGTCCCGCAGAATCCGCAATGGATGTCTGCGCCTGCCCTGGCTGCCGCGACAGCTTTTTCGTCCGTGACCATCTTTTCATCCGCCGCGCGCTGGAATTGCACGTTGTCAGGCTGCGGCGCGCCGCAGTTCTGACAAGTCTTGACCGGGCCCGGATTGCGCCCGTCACAGTTCGGACAGACCCATTCAAGTTGAACGAAACCTTTACTTTCTTTTCTATTCATCTTGCACTCCTTTAATTCTTATGAGTGTACAACAAAAATGATTCCATACCATTATGTTTCTATTACACGATGTCGTGCCATCTCAATATTTCCTGGATGCGGGATCCGTGGTCCACATCCGCGTACGGCGATGGATCATTCGCGTCCATGCTTAACTGTGAACCGCTCAATGCGTCGAAGACAGCCGCCGTCCCGTTGGCGACGTTGCGCGGGTCATAACCGCCTTCGAGCACGAAGACGATCTTGCCGTCGCAAACTTCTTCCGCGATCTCGACCAGCTTTTTCGACATGCTGTAGTATCCACGAGTGGACAAGCCCAGCGAAGTGATGGGGTCATTCCAATGCGCATCGAAACCTGCCGAAATAAATAACATCTGCGGACGGAACGCTTCAACCATAGGCTTGAAGATTTCATCAGTTAGTTGCGCGTAGGTTTCATTGCCCGCGTATGCCTGCAGCGGCACATTGACAATTCGTTTTTTTGCGTGCGGCGCGTCATGGATCCAGCCTGTGCCCGGGTAAATTCCCCATTGATGGGCAGATATAAATCCGACACGCTCTTCGTGCAGGAACGCGGCTTGCGTCCCGTTGCCGTGATGCGCATCGTAATCAATGATCATTACCTTTTGTATTCCATTTTCCAACGCGTCATGCGCGCCGATGGCGATATTGTTAAAGATGCAAAATCCCATGGCGCGGTCAGGCTCGGCATGATGCCCTGGCGGGCGCACAATTGCAAAGGCATTCTTCGCATCCCGATTAATAACCGCGCGTGTGCATTCAATCACACCGCCCGCGGCGAACAGCGCGTCTTGATAGGATGTCTGTGTAATATAAGTGGGGGCGTGGTCAATGATGCCAGGGCCGTCTTTGCAAACTCCCTCAATGGCTTTGACCAATTGCGGCTGATGTACGCGGGTCATTTGCTCAAAGGACGCTTGCTTCGCTTCGATCCGATCCGCCTTCACTGTACTGAGAAGCGTTTCCAGCATATCCAGTCTGCCTGGTTTTTCCGGGTGATCTGGGTATATATGGGCGCGTGATGGGACAAAAGTATATGCGGTTTCCATCCGCAGATTATAGCCCCACTTTTGAATGGACCGTTAAAAGGTTCCGCCGCCAGTGCAGCATGGGGGGGGCATGCTACTGTTGGCGGCGGATAGACACCTAATACCAATAAAGGGAGGGCAGGTGTCAATAGATACAATATACACCTAAATTGTCTGGATAAGATTAAAGTAAGATTAGAATATGGAGCGAGTTTGTCTTAATTGGTGTTATTTTTCACGGAAAATTCTTAACCATTCATCCACTTCGTTGGGTGAAATTTTTTTATTATCCAAGTCAGCTTTTGGCGCAGAATTTACCGCTAACCTGATCATCTTTACGAATTCTTCTGACGAAATAAATTGAGCATGGAAAAAACGCGCGGCGCTTTGCACTTCGCGGTCTGAGGAAACCACCGTCCAGTTTTTTGCTTCTTTTTCCATTTTTTTCAAACGCAAACGGATGGCATTGTCGGCGCTCTGCCCCAATCTGACAAAATGCGCTCGGACAGTGCCCAGCTTGCGGGTCCCAGCCTGACCGATGGGTGCGCCATCAAAATATACTTCCACTTGTTGCCGCTTAAGGCGCGCAAATTCCTGAAGAAAAGGGATCAGTTCCAGCTCATCATTTGGCGTGTCGAGCCTCAATCCCAATTTTGGGATCAAGTTATGTCCATCAATTAAAAAAGGCATGTTGTGATTTTACCTTACCGGAAAATAACTTTCCCGTTATATCCATGATGATGACGCGGGTTTGACCTGTATACCTTGCATCGAACAACCCGGAGTTACGTAGATAAAAGCATATTGCAAATGGAATATAATGAAACCATTAACTCATAAGGAGATTCAAATGGATAACAAAGAACCTTCCAACCTTACCGTAGTTCAAAAAGGTGGAGTGATACATGAAACGATGAACCATCTAAAACTTATCTTTCGGTTGATGGGCGATCCCCGCGTAAATATTTTTGCAAAGGTAATTCCTCTTGGCGCGCTTCTCTACCTTGTCTCTCCGATAGACGCGATCTCAATTCCTGTGATCGGCGCGTTGGATGATGCGGCGATCCTGTGGTTAAGCTCCTACGTCTTTACAGAGCTATGTCCGCCCGAGGTCGTGCAGGAACACCAGAAGGCCTTGTCTAGTAATTTGAATGAGGTGAGCGGGCAGGATGATGTCGTGGACGTGGAAGCGACCGACATCAGCGATAAACTATAACAATGAATCGCTTTTTCATTTTATTGACTCTTTTGCTGCTATTGGCATGCCGATCTCAAGTAGCAGGGTCAGTTCCCCCGACGATCACGCCTCCCGCCCCGCCGACAAACACTGCTGTTGCTCAAACAGACTCTCAGCCCACGCCGCCGGATGCTGCTGTATCAACTCCTGTGTCGCCAACGGATTCCGTTACCAATGCAATTTCATTCCCCAATGCCAATAGCTATGAATGGAAGTTGATCGCCAGCGGACTAAACCGCCCGGTTGATATTCAATCTGCAAACGACGGCTCAGGCAAGATGTTTATTATTGAAAAGTATGGCGTGATCCGTGTCTTTGAAAACGGTCAACTGCTCGAATCGCCCTTTCCTTAATATTGATGATCGTGTGAACGATAGCGGCAATGAAATGGGACTGCTCGGACTGGCATTTCACCCTGACTATGAGCAGAACGGATTCTTCTACCTCAATTACACTGGTGATGGTGGAGATACCCGCATCTCGCGTTTTCAGGCCAGCGGAAATATTGCCGACCCGAACAGCGAAAAAGTGTTAATGATCATTAACCAGCCATATCAAAATCATAATGGCGGAGCGCTTGCTTTTGGTCCCGATGGATATCTGTATGCGGGTCTTGGCGATGGCGGCTCGGCGGGTGACCCGCAAAAGAATGGACAAAACACAACATCCCTGCTCGGGAAAATTCTGCGCATTGATGTGAACAATGGCGATGCGTATGGCATCCCATCTGATAATCCATTTGGAAACGAAGTCTGGGCGTATGGGCTTCGCAATCCCTGGCGCATCTCGTTTGACCGACAGACTGGTGATCTATATATCGGCGATGTGGGGCAGAGCCAATGGGAAGAGATTGATTATCTTCCCGCAGGTTCTCAAGGCGGTGCAAACTTTGGCTGGTCTATCATGGAGGGCGGCCACGGCTATGATGGTTTGGCACAACCCGATATGCTTCTGCCTGCGGCTGAATATAGTCACAGCGAAGGCGGCTGTTCCGTCACTGGCGGATATGTCTACCGTGGCGCGCTGCCTGAGTGGAACGGTATTTATTTATTTGGTGATTACTGTTCTGGAAAATTTGGGGGCTGATCCTCTCGAATGGACAGTGGCAGTCTCAGGTCATGTTTGAAACGGGGGGAACGATCACAACCTTTGGTCAGGATGAATCTGGTGAGATCTATTTCGCAAGCGATAATGGCAATGTGTATCACCTTACTCCTTCGCGCTGAAAACAATAAGGATATATCACATCCTAAATAGGCAATTTGTCATACAGGTTTGTGACGCCTGTCACTAGTCTGGTATGGGGTTTTGTCTTAAACTTGGCTCATTAGTGTTAGGAGGCAGATATGGCAGAAAAGATTTGGAAAATTGAAAAGATCAAATACTGTGAACATGCCGCCCGCGAGATCGCGATTGAAAATCAGGTCGTGTATCCTGCTGAAAATCTGCCAGACCAGTCGCCCAGAATTATCGCGCACCGTTGTTCGAATGCATTGGAATGCAATGCGCTTGATAAAGCGGCCTGTGTCCTGTGCGGCACAAATCCTGACCTTGACCCCGTGTAATTGAGCAACCATAAGTTGCTCTTCCAAACTCTCTCCTCCCTCTGAGTTGGTCTTTTGGCTGCACCGCGTGAAAACGCGGTGTATGCCGTTAAAAGGGGGAATGTCATCGCGAGGGGCAAGAGCAAGAGCGTGCCTCGCAATGACGATATCAACGCTTCTCAGCCATGTAGGCAAAAAAGCCTGCACGCTTTAGCGCTTTCAAAGTCAGCCACCCCAAAATCCCGCCGATGGCTCCAAAGACAACGTAGCTGATGAAAGCGCGCAGCAGCCCCAACGCCACGAAACCGATCGGCGCGCCGGTGATGATCCCAAACAGCCACTTGGTGAGGAATTTGCCGAGGTGCCCGAAAATTCCCACGATGATTGCCACAACAATATTTTCGGTGTTGCCGCGCAGAATCCACAAAATCAAATCAGATACCACTCCTACGATGGCGTACGAGATGAAGGTGTTTAATGCGCCGAAATCACCCAACCCCATAAAGCTTGCCAGCAGACCGGATGTGACGCCGATGATCGAGGACGCCCCCAGTTTGGGGACGACACGCGCTCCTACGATGATGATCGCCATCCAGAAAATGCCCGAGTGACCAGAAAGTTGAAGTGGGGTGCGGAGTGCTATTTTGGCGACGATAATGAGAGCGGAAAAGAGGGCGAGCAAAATTAATTGAAAAGTTGAAAAGTAACGTTGTTTCATTGAATTACCTCTAATTTATGGGGATGTGATTTCGATCTTGTCCACATCCTGAATCCAGGAGTCGCGGATGTCGAAGCCGGGGATGACAGATACCAGTTTGAGCGTGCCGCGTCCTGAGAGATCGAACATGACCATGTTCTTTTGATTTTCCACTTCTGCCCATGAGAGCGTCTTTCCCTTTTCGCGGCTGGAACTGGAGACTGTGACCTGCGATTGGTCCTGCAAATTGTCTTCGCCAAGATAAAGCAGCAAAACATCCCGAAGCAGCCAGCCGTCCTGCGTCTTGCCTTCTTCAGCATCCACAAAGCTTACGGCGGGCAGTTGACTTAGATCATCGGGGATGAAACTGCCAACAAACGTATCGTCCACGTAAATTGGGATCGAGCCAGGGGGCATATTGGCTGGAGCTTGGGCAGCGGCATTTTGGCGTTGAAGATAATCTACTCCGAGTACCACTCCCAGGATCACGATCAGGATTACCCCTGCGATCAGTATTTGTTTTTTTTGATTCATTTACCATCTCCAAAATAATAGAGTGAGCAACGTGATTGTTACGGTCATTAGCAGGAAATCAAGTCGGGAAAACTCAAGGGTGTGATACGAAACGCGGTGCGGGGAGTCAAATCCGCGGGCGTAGGATGCTTCGGTGATCGCCCAGGCGCGTTTCGTGGTCAGCACAATGGCGGGGACAGTGAGCGAGATCAAGTCACCCACGTTGGTTACCAATTTCCAAAAGGAGGAAGAATCAGGCAACGCGCCGCGTGATGACTGCGCCTCACGAATGGCGCGCCACTCATCATCCAGCAAACCGAGACTTTGGAAAGCAAGACTCAAACTAAAGGCATAGCGATATGGAACATGCAATTTTTCCAATGCCAGGCCCAGCTCGCGGGTGTTGGTGGTTGAGAAGAACAGCGCGAAGACACCAGTCAGCAAGATGAGGCGGATGCAAATGAGCACGGCGTGGTCGAGACTGATGAGCCACCAATCGAAAGCAAACAGGAATATCAAAAGCCACTTGAGCCGCCAGATGTGCTGGGCAGTTGGAGCAAGAAGACGCGCCCAGATCAGGAATAGCAAATACACACCGAGGAAAATTAGCAGGCGTTCAATGGATGTCATCACCACGAGCGAGATCGCGAGGCTGAGGAATAATTTTGTGCGCGGGTCTGCCTTGCGAAGCGGAGAATCTTCGACCAGCGTCAGTTGATGAGAGGAACGCCCTCCTCGATTGATTCTCATTTCGCGGCCTCCGCTTCTCTTTGACGCAGGAACCAATTGGGCAATGTGATGCCTGTCTTCTGCCACGCGGACGAATCTTGCAAGACCGACTCGGTCAAACCGTCAGCGATGATTTCGCCGCTTGGGCCGAGCAGGATAAAACGATCCGCGTGTGAGGCGAGGTTGAGGTCGTGAGTCGTCATCATCACCAGTTGACCTGCGTCCGCCAAAGTCCGCAGGAGCCGAATCAAGATCGTTTTGTGAATGATGTCCTGCCCGAGGGAGGGTTCATCCAAAAGCAAGCCGTGCGCGGGGCGACGCATGAGCGCCAGCCCCAATGTGACGCGCTTCTTTTCACCTTCACTGAGCAGCAGGGGCGGAGTGTTTTCGTAACGCTCCAAACCCAGCGCGGAAATCAACCAATTGAAATATGGGATGTCGGGATCGGGAATGCGATAGAGAAGTTCATCGCGCACGCTGGCATTGAACAATTGCAGGTCGGGGTTTTGGAAGACCATGCCGAAATTCGGGCGCTGTTCTCCATCGGGTGTGATGACTTTTACATCCCCACTGTATTTTTGCAAACCTGCAAGAGATCGCAGCAACGTGGTTTTGCCAACGCCGTTTCGCCCGACGATGGCAACGATCTGTCCACTGGTGAGTGAAAGATTCAGGTTTTGAATCACTTCCTTCTTGCCCAATTGAACGTGCAGACCTTCGATATTCAAATTGAAATTTTTCTGGATCGGCAGGCTGGTTGCGTGCTGTTGAAAATCAGTTTCTTTTTTGTTCTCGCCCAATACAATGTGATCCACTTCGGGCAAGTCATCGAGATATTCGTGGCGATGCTCGAACATCACCAATGCTTTTCCACCTGCAACAAAACGTTCGAGGTAGGCGATCAGATCTGTGGCGGCTGTGGTATCGAGCATGGAAAGCGGTTCATCGAGGATCAAGGCTTGAGGTTGGCGTGCGAGGATGGAAGCCAGCGCGAGCCGTTGTTGTTCGCCGCCTGAAAGAGTCTGCGGATTGCGGCTGCGCATGTGAGTCAGGTTGAAATCTTGCAGGGCGGTTTCGAGGCGTGATTTAATTTCGTCGTGAGCCAGCCCAAGATTTTCCAACCCGAAGATGATCTCATCTTCCACGGTGGGGGCGAGCATTTGCGCGGCGGGGTTTTGAAAAACCATGCCCGCTTTTTCTGCCAACTGCCACATGGGAACGTCGATGGTACGGTAGCCGTTGAGCCAGACTTCCCCCGAAATTTCGCCGTTGTACAAATGCGGGATCAATCCCATCAAACAACGTGCCAGCGTACTCTTGCCGCAGCCAGACGGCCCAGTGACAAGGGTCAACCTGCCAGGTGCCACATCCAATGAGACAGGCGGCAAGCCGTGTCCTTCCTGCGGATATTGAAATGAGACTTGTTTTGCGCGAAGCATGATTCCTGTCCGATAAAGAGATATCTAAAAATAAATGAATGGATGATTCACAATTCTTCCAGGAACGCCTTCACACTTTCGTCGGCTGGGTTTGTTTTTATCTGTTCTGGCATATCCACCTGTTTCAATTCGCCATTAATGATCACGGCCACGCGGTCGCCAAATTTTGCAGCTTCCTTCAAGTTGTGCGTCACAAAAATTGTCGTGCGATGATCCTGCGCTAAAACATTGGACAGGTCTTTCAGCAATTGCGCCCGCGTTTGCGGATCGACCGCCGAAAACGGTTCATCCATCAAAAGCAGTTCGGGATCGAGGACGAATGCCCGCGCCAGGCTGACACGCTGCGCCTCACCCCCTGAAAGTTGACCTGCCCGGCGTTTAAGAAGAGAATCCACGCCCATGGCTTGACTCCACTTAATGACCCGCTCGAAAGCATCCTCTTTTTTCACACCGCGAAACTTCAAACCCAGCGCGATATTGTCTTGCACAGACATATCCATCAACAGCGGGTCTTGAAAGACGAACGCGATCTTTCTGCGATATTCGATGTCATCCCAATCTTTGAGAGGTTTGCCGTGGAAGTTAATGCCGCCATTGACAGGGTTGATCAAATGCGCCAGCGCAAGAAGCAACGTACTTTTGCCCGCTCCATTTGGCCCAACCACTGCCAGCGTTTCACCTTTCTTTATTTCGAGCGAAGCGACCTTTAGCGCGTCCCGTCCATTGCGCTGGACTCTCAAGTTATTTATTGAGATCATTTCCTTGCCCCTCTTTGCTGAATGGATGTCAACGCCAGATTGACGAGATAGGTGAGGGTCAGCAAAAGCGCGGAAAGCGCGAGCGCCTTTTCAAATTCACCTTTGGACGTTTCCAAAACGATCGCCGTTGTCAGCACCCGCGTTTGACCTTTGATATTTCCACCCACCATCATGGATGCACCCACCTCGGAGATGACAGAACCAAAGCCAGCCATGAGAGCCGCCAACAGCGGCAGACGTGCCTCTCGCCACAGGTGCCAGATCATCTGCGGGCGTGAAGCGCCGAGTCCCAGAAGCTGCTGCTGCAGGCGCGGGTCAAGCGCTTCCAAGGCCGCGGCGGTCAGCCCCGTCACAACAGGTGCGGAGATGATCGTCTGCGCGATGATGATGGCCCAGGGGGTGTAGATCAACTTCAGGCTGCCGAGCACGCCGCTGCGCCACAAAGTCATTGCCACCACGAGGCCCACGACAACAGGCGGCAACGCCATGCCTGTGTTGATGATGCTCAATAAAAATGAGCGCCCACGAAAACGCCCGAGGGCGAGCCATGTGCCAAACGGCAATCCGATCAGCAGGCTGACGAGGGTTGCAATGGTCGAGACTTGCAGGGAGAGAAAGGTGATTTCGAGAATATCGGACATGGGGACGAAGTATACAGGTATATAAGTAGACAGGTAAACATGCAGGGAAGTTGTTTACCTGTCTACTTTGTTTACATAGTTAGCGAAATTTACAACCCCAAGTCCGCATCTGTCTTATCTGCATCAGGGTAGAAGAGCGGTTGACCAAATTCTTCCAGACCGAATTCGCCAATGATAGCCTGTGTTTCGGGGTCGATCATGAAGTTGGCAAAGGCGAGAGCGCCCTCGTAATTGGCGGCAGTCCACTTCTCTGCGTTGACTGTGATGACGTGATACACATTCAATAGCTTATTGTCACCTTCGACAAGAATTTCGAGCTGATAGTTGTCCTTGTTGGCAAGGTAGGTGGCGCGGTCGGTGAGGATGTAGGCACCCTTTTCTGAGGCTACGGTCATGGAAGCGCCCATGCCCTGACCTGTTTCAACGTACCATTCCTTCCCAGCGGGGTCGAGCTCGGCAGATTTCCACAGCGCGAGTTCTTTCTTGTGCGTGCCAGAGTCATCGCCGCGGGTGATGAATTGTGAGCCTGCATTGAAAATGGCGGTGAAGGCTTCCTTGGCGGAGGTCATGCCTTTGATGCCAGCGGGGTCAGCAGCGGGGCCAACGATGATGAAGTCATTGTGCATGACGAGGAAGCGGTCGGTGCCAAAGCCGCCTTCCATGAAGGTCACTTCGGAGGCGGGGGCGTGGACGAGCAACACATCAGCATTGCCTTCTTCGCCCATCTTCATCGCTTCACCAGAGCCGACAGCAACGGTCTGCACGGTGTAGCCAGTCTTCTCTTCGAACATGGGGACGAGCACATCGAGCAAACCAGAGTCCTGTGTGGAGGTGGTGGTGGCGAGGATGAGAGTCGGGTTGGCGGGAGGTTCGGGAGCGGCAACTTCACCAACAACTACCTGAATTTCGACCACACCTTTGACCTGTAACTTGCCAGGCTGACCAGGCAGGACGGTGCTGAAACCGCCCTTGTCACGGAAGGATACGATGCAGTCAGCGCAGGCGGTTAGGTCTGCGAGGGAGATCTCGGCGGTGAAGCCATCGTCAGCGACGAAGACCACGAGGTTGGCATCCGCGTTGGGTTGAGCGAGAGCCAACAGATCGGAGAACAGCACGCCAGTGTAGGTGGCTTTCTCGCCGTTCTTGTTGGTGGATTCCACGCTGATGGCTTCCATTGCTTTGACTTCATCTTCCGTCCAAGCCTGTTCGCTGGCAACGCTGCCAGTGACCTTGAGAGCCACTTCAGCCGCAGGGGCTTCGGTAGCGGCGGCGGGTGCCTCAGTGGCGGCAGGGGCTTCCGTAGCAGGAGCCTCTGTGGGGGCGGGTGATCCGCAGGCAGATAATGCCAAAGACAGGATCAGGCCCATTAACAAGATAAATTTAATCGTTCGGGACATGTTTCAATTCTCCTTCTGAAATAAAAAGTTTTTTGCCACCCGCTTGAAAACAATAAGCGGGATAAAGCCAAAGTTAGTCGGTGCTCTCTTTTGGGAGAGACAATTGCAAAAACACGAACGCCGCCAGCGCGATGAGGATCAGCAAAGCGGCCACAGGTTGGGCGGCCACGAGGCCGAACCCTTGGAAGCGTTCGAACACGAGCACGGGCACGATCTTCGGGTGATAGGCCAGAATGACGACTGCGCCGAATTCACTGATACCGCGTGCCCACATCATCAACGCGCCTGCCAGCACGCCGCGCCATGCCTGCGGAAGCGAGACGTACCAAAACGCCTGCCACGGAGATGCGCCATCGATCAACGCGACGCGCTCCAGTTCTTCATCCACGAGCGCAAAGGACTCGCGGCTGAGGTTGACCAGAAACGGCAGGCTGACGAATAACATGCCAACCACAATGCCGTAGAAATTGTCGGTGAAGGTTATGCCGAGCGGCGTGAGCCATTGACCCAGCAAACCGCGCCTGCCAAAGACAAGCAGAAGCGCAACACCAGCCGCCGTGTGTGGAATGACGATTGGCAAATTGACCAACGCTTCCAACAAACGCTTGCCGCGGAATTTTCTGCGCGCCAGCAAAAATGCCAGCGGCACGCCCGTAAAAATCGCGAGCAATGTCGCAACTGCCGCCGCGCTGAATGTGATGACGATGGAGTTCAGCACTTCTTCATCCATCAGCGCGAGCCACAGAGTTTGCGGTGTGGTGCCGAGCAGGATGCTCATCAACGGCAGAACGATGAAGAGCAACAGCATCCCTCCCAGCAAGGAAAAAACGATGTTAAAGAACAGGTTCCTTTTTCTCAAAGTTATTCCAATGAAACCGTGAGCGCTTGCAAAATGGATGGCAGATTTTCGTAGCCATCCGCGATGAATGTCTCGAACAGCGGATGATGATCGGCTTCCATCAGGCTGCGTCCTTCATCGCTTAACAGAAAAGCGATGAACTGTGCGGCTTCCTGTGTGTGCAGTGCGCTTGCGGGAACCGTGATTCCGTAGCCGATGCGTCCTCCGCGAAACTGCGGAGCGAGCGAGGCGAAGCGTTGAAAATCAAGATTCACCTGAACTTGTTTGTAAAGTTCTTCATACTCCTGCTCGCCCAAATTCACTTCGGCGGGCAGGCTCAACATCTTCAAACCATGTTGTTGGATGACGCTTTCATATTCAAAGGCGTAATCCAGATCGCCCGATTCGAGCAGCGCGATCAACTGCACACTTGCGCCACGGATGACAATATGCGAACCGGATTTCGTTTCCAAAATTTCGGGCACAGTGATGGTTGTGAGTTCATCGCCGCGAAAGATCGTGACAGGAAACGAAAATTGGTCATCAAACATCGGGCCGAACAGCCCGTAGTTTTTATTTGAAATTTCAGACAGCGCGAACGCCATCAAGGCACGATAGCCAGAAGCATCAAAACGCGGGTCGGCGAGTCCGATCTTCACATCAGGACGGCTGATGATTTCCGTCCAGTTTTGCGCGTTGATCTCGTCCGCATATTTGCTTTCAGCGCTGTATGCAAGCGCAAGGTGATTGCTCGCAAAACGGATATACCAATTGGCGTACGGCTCGCCCGTCTCTGGCACGTTGCTCGCATACATCAGCATCGGGATCAGCGCCGCATCCGCCGTCACGACCACGTCAATTGGCTCGTGCAATTCAGTCGCGTGGCGGATAACCTGAATGCTGCCGTGATACTCTGCCCGAACATCGATGTTCGGATATTTCGCTTCGAACGCTTTTTCGATATCCCCGAACGGGATGATCATACTTCCCGCAGCGAATACCGATAAAGGTCTTCTCCGTTGATGTCGCCGCTTCGTTCCCCGCCTCAACCTGCTGACTGTTACAAGAGCCGAGGCCCAGCCCAAGCAGGGATAAAACCAGAAGGATTGCAAAAGTTTTTCGCATTGAAAATAACCGTAGTGGCGACTTCAGTCGCACTTGACTTGCGAATGCACGACTGAAGTCGTTACTACTCAATTTATTTCTATTTCACTTCGATCTTGACCAAATCCTTAGCCCATGCACTGCTGGGAAAATTCGGCATGACCATCTTGAACTTCTCCAGTGTGTTGGTAAAACCAACTAAACATTCCGTACAGGCGCGTACTTCTTCAAGACTTACTTCGGATGTGTACCCATCCGCAGCCATGAAGACCAATGTGGTCGCGCCGTCTTTCACACCCGCCAAATCGAGCAGGGCATTCAGGGAAACACCTTCGTAATCCTGTTTGCCTTGCTTGGGATGCTCGGCATTGATCTTTAGAACTTCCATTTCACGCAGGGCGGCTTCATTCAAAAGCAGATCCTGATTCACGGAGCCAAACACTGTCAGCGTGGCATCTGCTTCAGAGACAGTGGCAGCTGCGGGTTCGGTTGAGGCGCCGCAGGCACATCCGCAAGAGGCTCAACGCCTACATGAATTTCTGCGATCATGCCGACCATTTCTTTTTCTCAAGGTCAGAACCTACCAGCCGCAGAGGGAAGAATTCATCGGGCAGCGGATTTTCGTTGACCTTGTACGCCACGAGAATATTGTCGTTGCGGTTGAGGCGCGCCGCATCAAATGTGACGGTGTAGCCATCGTTCGCGATCACATCCACGCTGTAGCCTGCTTCGGCAAGTGCATCATTGAACGCGGGGCCTTCGTGCTCGATCTCATCGTCCACCGAACCGACGAATAACCACAACGGCACGCCTGCCCATTCCTGCGCTTTGTCATCCGTCCATGACGAACCGTGACATTGCGGCGCACCGCAGGATTCAACACTGACTCGGTCGGTATCTTCAGAGAGAGCGCCAACCAAATGCAAAGCCCATTCCGCGCCGAGGCTTTTCACTTCCAGTTTGTTCACCCATTTCACTGACCAGTGTCCATCGGTAACCTGGTTCAACTCCGCACTGACAATTGCCAGCCGCAGTGCGCCATCCTGTTTGGCGTCAAAGGGTTTGCCATCTACTTCGTAGGCGAGAATGGCGGTCAACTCGACAGGATTTTTTAGTTCTTCACCCGTTGCAGGATCGTACGCAATGAACGATCCGTTTTGCAGTTGATCGAATGAATAGGTGATGCTGTATCCATCTTCCGCAACCACATTGAAACCAGTGGTCTCATCCATCCCGCCGATGAACCCAGCGAGGTCTTTCAATGCCACGCCTTTGAAAATAACTGGCGGCGTGATCTTGCCCGTGCTGCTCTTCAGTCCTGCGTATCCCTCTGTTACAGGCAGGGCTTTCAATTCCTCCATTGTCAGGAACTTGGATTCATTTAGCCCGACAATTTCCAAAATCGGTGCAGCAACTTCAGTTGGGGCTTCTGTTGCTACAACAGGTGCTTCCGTTACTTCTGCCGCAGGCGATGGTTCCACCTCAGTTCCCTCCGAGCATGCAGCAAATGTAAATGCCAACGCGGTCAAAAGTGCGCCGCTCAGGATCAAACGTAAATACAGTTTCATAAAATTCTCCTTATGTTTACGCGGGCGTACGTGCTCCCGTTATTTTCGATGCTATGGAGAAATTTCAACCTGTAAAAGAACAAATAATGTCGAAGCTTTAATTTGAAAGGCTTTTGATGCGGTCCTTGGAAATAATGCGCCATTCATGATCTATCTCTTCCACATACAATGTCGCTTTTCCTTCATGCAAAATAGGGCGGATCCATTCGCCAACATCCACAATGGTTTCATTGGAAAGGTCAATGTGTTCCACTGTGCAAACTCGGTCAACGTGACCCATTGCACAAATTTCCTTTACTTGATATTTGTCCTTCAGATCACGCAAACCAGGCAGCCACAGATAACGGCCATCATTGCCAGCGCGATGCAGACCAATAGCGGACACGGCTCCGATGATTCCACCGTGCGTGCCCGTCAACCCTTCGCATCGCATCCTGGACTTTGAAGCTGTTTGCTCCGCAGCAGACATGGTCAACACCTCGAGCTTTGCCCTGCGCCCAAAATCCAAAACCTCGTCGCTGATCGAATTCCAATCGGCCAATGTCACCCCTGCATCCGAACCAACCGCACTTTCACGCAGAAGGAACTCGCGCGCGGCTTCCCAAACATCATCTGGGTTATCGGTTTCAACCGCTAAACAAGCGGAACTGTTATGCGAGGTGTAGGGAATGCCAGGGTCTACAAGAAGTTGGTGGCGTGTGATCCCCACTGGAGTTGCCAGTTGATTTTCAGCCAGCCAATCCGCGAGCTGACGGACACGATGTCCCGTGCCGCGTGATTCAAGATTGTCGGTATCGTCAATTCCAAGTAAATAGCGCATGTCTTCACCTTTTCAGCGAACAGGATTCAATTAAGTATTTCCTTACTTTAAAATTCGAAATAAAAAAGCACGTACCGTTAATAATTACTTCTCAGCATCATCCTTAATCAAAATGGATCTGTTCGCCGCTGTGCGCGGTGCTATAGCCTGAAAGGGAACTAAGCAGTTGTCGAAAGTCTGCGGTCTGGATGTAATCCAGCAGGGGATTGAGAGTCTCTTCCTGTTCACGCGGCAGGATGAGATCGTAGCGTTCTTCAAAGAGTGGGATGAAATCAAGTCCGTGTTGATGGGCGGCAGCTTGTAAGCCAAGAGAGACATCCGCTTTGCCTGCTTCTATTAAGGAAGCAGCTTCGCTATGCGTCTTGACCGAGATCTCGTACCCAGTGATCTTTTCAACGGGTATCTTTTGCTTGCGCAGTTCTGCGTCCAACCAGAGACGTGTGCCAGAGCCTGCATTGCGATTCACAAAGCGGACGTTATCGCGCGCGAGGTCGGTGATCTTCTTGATTCCCTTGGGATTGCCTTGCGTAAGAATAAGTCCCTGTGTGCGGTAGGCAAGGGTAACAATCTCCATGTTGCCTTCGGGGAAAAGATGTTTTACAAAAGGCGTGTTGTACTCGCCGCTTTCATCGAGAAGGTGCGAACCTGAAATTTGACACACCCCTAAACGAAGATTGACCAATCCATCCAGTGAGCCAACGGGCAGACTGAGGATATTCATGTGCTTGGTGAGATGTTCTGCAATCCCTTCAATGGCAATGTCGTGACTGCCCGAAAAGATCACCGAGGGCTTTTTGCTCTTCGGCAGAACGATCTCTTGTAAAAGATAAGCATCTGCTTTGGAACGGTAAAAAATTTCAGTTACTTTGCCAGTGCGTTTGGTTTCGCTAATTTCAACCAGATCGGCAGCCTCAAGTGCGAGGATGTGATGCCGCACCCAGGCAGGGGACTGCTTCAAGGTCCGCGCGAGTTGCGTGAGTGTGGCGGGAGTTGCCATCAACAAACGCAAAATATCCATGCGGCGGGAATCCGCAAGGAGTTTGATTTTGTCAAAGGACTGAACAGTTTGAACAGTTTTCATTTCTGTCTGACAATTAAGGAGAAACTTATTTGAGAGTCTATCATGCCTGCAAAGTATTCGTCAACTTCTCCGTGATAAAATCCCAAACTAATATCGTCTGATGGAGAACATCATGAAGCCCCGAATTCTCGTTTTTCTTATTGGTATCCTTTCCCTTATTCTTTCGGCTTGCCAGCCTGCCTCCGCCGTGGATGGAAACATATCCTTCATGGTTTTTGGCGACCCGGCTGAGTTGTCTGCTTATCAAAAATTGGTGGATTCGTTCAAACAAACGCATCCTGAACTTCAAGTGGAGTTGATCCAGATCCCCGGGCAGAGTGATTACCGCAAGCGTCTGGCCGCAGATATTGCGGCGGGCGATCCCGCGGATGTATTGCTGATCAACTATCGCAGATTTGCGACTTTTGCCAATGCGGGCGCTTTGGAACCGTTGGGCGGGTATTTGGAAAACTCAAAGCTGATCAAAGAGGCGGACTTCTATCCTCAAGCAATGCAGGCTTTCAAGTGGCAGGATGAGTTGATGTGCATCCCGCAAAATATTTCCAGCCTGGTTGTGTATTACAACAAGGATCTATTCGATCAGGCTGGCGTCGCTTACCCGCTCAACGGCTGGACATGGGATGATTTCACTGTCGCCGCGCAAGCCCTGACCAAGACTCCAACAGCGACGGCCAAACTGACCAGTTCGGAGCAGGCCTCGCTCAGAGTTGATCCGCATCGCGCCGTTCATCTGGCAGGCGGGCGGCGAAGTCGTGGATGATGGATCCAATCCGCAGGCCTTACGCTTGCGACTGCCGAAGCCCTGCATGCCGCGGACTTTTCTTCAGCCTGCAAACCAAATTTCATGTTGTTCCAAACCTTGAGCAGGAAACCTCGCAGGACAGCGAGTCGCGTTTTATCAATGGACAGCTTGCGATGTTCTTCAACAGCCGCCGCGGTGTGCCAACCTACCGCGAATCTGCCGCTTTCGATTGGGATGTCGCTCCGCTTCCGCAGGATCGGGAAAAGGCGACCATCCTGCACGCGGATGCCTATTGTATGCCCAGCGCTTCTAAAAGCAAAAATGCCGCCTGGACTTTTATAGAATTTGCAAATTCACCCGCGGGACAGGCCATCGTGGCTGAGTCTGGACGTACCGTGCCTTCGCTGATCTCGGTTGCGAATTCAGCTGCTTTTCTTGATCCGAATTCCAAGCCAGCCAGCAGTCAGGTTTTTCTCGACGAGATTCCATTTATCCGCGCATTTCCCATTCATCCCAATTGGGCCGAGGTCGAAGAGATCGCTGACAATGAAATTTCACTGGGTTTCTACGGCCAGTGTCCGTATTACGATGCCATGTCGAGAGTGGCCAACATGACACAAGAAAGCCTGATCGGGAAATGAGTTGATCCGTTCACGCCGCGCCCGCCTGACAGCTTTTCTTACTCCCTATCTGCTGGGAACATTGCTCCTGATCGTGTTTCCGGCGAGCCTGACTTTCTATATCGCGTTCATGCGCTATGACGGGGTTTCCAGCCCGGTCTTTGTCGGCTGGCAGAATTTCCAATTCCTGTATAACGAACCGCTTTTCAAACGTGCCTTCGCGAACTCGATGATCTTCACGGCTTGGGACCGCGGCAGGGACTGTATCGCGCGGCCGCGTATTTGCCAACGATCATCCCTGACACGGCTTACGCGCTGGCCTGGACCTGGATCTTGAATCCGCTTTATGGCCCGCTCAACGCCTCTGCGGACCCTGGGCCTGCCAGCCCCGCTTTGGCTGGCTGATTCAGCCTGGGCATTTCCCGCCATCGTGCTCGTGTCCCTGCTTCAGATCGGCGAGGGGATTTGTCGTTCTGCTCGCGGGATTGCGCCACGTGCCGCAGGTCTTATACGACTCAGCCCGCGTGGATGGAGCAATCGCTTGCAAATGTTTTCATCCATCACGTTCCCTTTGCTGATCCCGTGGCTGGCGATCCTGACCGTGCGGGATGCTGGTGCTTTCCTTCCAGCACACGTTTACGCCTGCCCATATCATCGACAGGCGGCGGGCCGTACTACTCCACTTTTTTCACGCCGTTGATGATCTATGAAACCGCCTTTGACCGCCTGCTTTTTGGTCCAGCCGCCGCCATCACCCCTCGTGGTTTTTATGTTCACGGTTTCCTGGTTGTGCTCGTTTATCAATTCTTTGACAAATGGATAAGCGATGAAGAATAAGGCCGCGACTTTTTTATCATCTTCTCGCGCTGACGTTGACAACGATCTTTCTGCTGCCAGTTGTTTGGATGTTCAGCGCATCCCCGCGACCCGCGGGCCTGCCTCCGTCATTCGGGTTGAATTGGCTCCACCTTCGCCGCTGACGCTGCAGAATTACACCCGCATCTTTTGAGATACTTCCATTCGCACTGCTAACTGCAATTCCTCCTGGTTGCCGCGCGGGAGTTCTGCCCACCCTGCTGACCGCTTCGTGGGCTGGGTTTGGCATGTCGTTACTGCGACGCAAGATCGTTCGCCTTGCTGTTATTTCTGCCTTTCTGCAAATGATCCCATTTACTGCGTCATGGCTAAGCCGCTTTCTGCTCTTTGCAAACTGGGCATTACCAATTCATATTTTTCATTGATCGCAACCCGTTAATGGGAACCAGTCCGATTCATATATATTGCTCTTCTCTACTGGACCTTCCGCCGCACAGGCCGCGCCATTTTGAGTGGGCGGAATTCGATGGAGCGAAGTCTGTTGCAGGCTTGGTGGCAGGTCGCCATTCCGCTGGCACGCCCTGCGTTGATTGCGGTTGGGCTGCTTTTCCTTCCTGTATTACTGGAATGACTTTATCAATCCGTTGTTGTATCTGCGCTCTCAAACGCTCTATACACTGCCAGTCGGTTTGCTTCAACTTCAGGAAATGGACAGGACCAACTGGCCACTCTTGATGTCCGCTTCAGTCGTTATCACTGTGCCTGCGCTGGTTGTCTTTTCGGTTTTGCAGCGCGCGTTGCTATCGTGGAATAGTGAAGAGTAACTAATTAATTTTTATTTGATATGCCCCATTCGCTAAGTTATAAAAACAAGAACAATCTTGTGATCTGTACCTACTCCAGAGAGGTGGAGGGACTGACCCTTTGAAGCCTCGG